>SFLE01000013.1 GCA_004553495.1 Clostridiales bacterium
GCGAGCGGATGCGCCTACCATCCTAAAAATGGGCGACTTATAAATTAAAGAACAACAACGATACTGTTCTTCTCGCTGCTTAATTAGCGAGCGTTCCCTTCGGGAGGACCACGGCCCGAAACGGAGCGTCGATCAGTGGTGCCCGTGAGTGCGCAAAGCTTTGAGCGCACCACGCATAATGAAGCTACCGACTCTGCAAGCCTGACGGTCGGCGTACAGGGAAGGGAATATAAACGATCGTATGCGCTCGGAGAAGTTCCTGTTAAAGTGCTTTCGGACGGGGGTTCAACTCCCCCCATCTCCACCATAAGCTCCACCGCAATTTTGATAGAATTGCGGTGGATTTTTTTTGCAGCATATGTTATACTGAAATTGGTAGATCGTGATTTATCAAATCGGAGGTAAAGGATATGCCTGAAGGAATAATGCGTAAGGTCTGTGAAAACTGTCATGAACGCTACATCGAAGGAGATAAGTACTGCCGCTTTTGCGGAGCGCCAATGGGAGAACCGTACTACATAGATGAGGATTTTGCCTGTATCTACGGTCCGGCTCCGATGAGGAGACTGCACAAATGCGGCACCTGCGGGTATGCGTGGGAAACCAATTATATGGTTGATGATGAGCGTTTCTGCCCTAAATGCGGAGGCAGTGCGCCGTATGAAGTAACTGGCTTTTGATGGAACCGGATAGAGGAATTGAAAAGAGCGTGATGAACATAAAGCGCTCACAGCTTGAACTATTGGCGCAGCACAGGGAACAACTGAGAAAGTTTCCGCATCTTCGCTGGCTGTTCTTTGAAATTACGGACAGATGCAATCTGAAATGTATGCACTGCGGCAGTAATTGCACTTCAGAAGGCTCGTATCTGACAATTGATGATATAAAAGCGGCTCTCCGTTCTGTCTCGCAGGATAAACCCATGATATGTTTGACTGGCGGAGAACCGATGCTGCATCCGGATTTTTTTGAAATTGCTAGCTGCATTTCGGATATGGGATTTCTCTGGGGTATGACAACAAACGCAACGCTAATTGACGATGCCGCCGCTCGGAGACTTAAACAAGCAGGGCTTGGTACTGTGTCTGTCAGCTTGGACGGGATGGAGCAGTCTCATGATTTGTTCAGACGGCAAACCGGAGCATGGAACCGAGCCGTACGCGGACTGCAAGCCCTCCGGAACGCAGGAATCGTGTCACAGGTAACGACAGTGCTGCATAGAGATAACTTCCATGAGCTCGAAGCTCTGTATGATTTCCTTTGTGACATGGGAATAACAAGCTGGCGTCCAATCAACATTGAGCCGATAGGACGAGCCTGCGAATCAAGCGGACTTCTGCTGAAACCGGACCAATTTGCTCATCTTATCTCCTTTATCCGCGACAAGAGGTTTGATCGAAATTGTAAGATGGAGGTCACCTTCGGGTGCTCTCATTATTTAGGCGTGCAATATGAACGCATGGTTCGGGATCATTATTTTCTTTGCGGCGCAGGAATTCTAACCGCAAGTATAAGATGTAACGGGGACATTTGCGCATGCCTGGATATTGTAAATAAACCGGAGTTAGTGCAGGGTAATATTCATTCGGATGATTTTATGGATATCTGGCTTCATCGTTTTGAAGCGTTCAGGCGAGACCGAACAGCCGAGTGCTCTCAATGCATTGTATGTCCGGAACGCGATCTTTGCGGAGGAGATTCAGCCCATACATGGAACTATGATCGGAAAGAGCCCTTGCTTTGCTACCACGACTTTCGATCTTTTTTAAATGAATAAATAAAACCCTATGAGTACGATAAAAGAGACCTACATGAAAAAAGAAAAGTAACAGAAGACCATATCAAGCAGCTTCGGCGGAAAGGGAAGCAAGGTGTCCGCTATACCGCTATGATGCCGCATATGTAGGCGCTTCACCAGAACTTGTGTAGATAGTGGTCGGCGGCTTTTTGAATTTTGCTTCTGGACTGCCGATTTATCTCTCGTTCAAAAAAGGAATTTTCTACGGAGTTCAATAACTTCCGGATAACAATCAAGAGCAGAGGTTTGGCTCAATGCCTTGCCTCTGCTCTTTCTTTTGCTTTCAGCCTTGCGTAAATTGTCTGGAGCTGCTTCATCGAATAATCCGTGCCGAAGTAGTCGTTTATGAGCTTCTTTACAAGGCTCCATTTCCAACCGTATTCGTCAATATAGCGCAGTAAACGGGTATTTATCTCTTCTATCTGTTTTTCTTCGTCCATAGCTGTTACCACCCTTTCAAGACCGAAATTACGGCAAATTAAACCATTTCAGTACAATTAAACCACACGAATAATAAAAAATCAAGTCGATATATTGCGGCTCAAAGTAGTGCTATGTTGTACCATTTACACAAAAACACTGTGGAAAAAGCTCGGCAGGCGTGATACAATGAAGCCGAGAAAAGAACGGAGGAGAGCTATGTACTATTCTGAGCTTGTCAAAAAGGCGTGCAATATCATGTTTCGGGCGCATAAGTACGATACGGATAAGGGCGGATACCCCTATGTTTTCCACCCGTTTTACCTTGCGTCACAGATGGACGATGAGCTGACCGTGTGTACGGCGCTGCTGCATGATGTTGTTGAGGACCACGGCGACGAGTATTCGTTTGAGTACCTCGAAGGTGAGGGGGTTCCCGCTCCTGTTATAAACGCTCTGCGACTGCTCACACACAAAAGCGGAGTTGAGTACATGGACTATGTAAAGGCTCTGTCGGCAGACCCGATCGCAAGGAAGGTCAAAATTGCCGATCTCAGACACAACCTCGATTCGCGGCGCGTAAACAGTGCCAAAACGCCAAAAACAGAGCTATACCTACAGGCGCTTGAGTATCTTGAAAGTAGATGAGTAAAATGAAGATAACCATTTTCCACACAGGTCGTGTGAGAGTGTCGCCATATCTGCCGTGCGGTGGAGATAAATGAGGCATATTAAAAGTTGCATGACTCACAACGCGAAAAAGCGCTTGAGCAGATAAAGCTGAAGAACGAGGATGAAAACTGCGTCGAGTCGCTTGCAAACCACTATCCTGATATTATCCCGCATACAATAAGATTATGACCTGCGGCGGCACATATTCATTGTGTGCCGCCGTTTCTTTTGATGCGCATATTTGCCGAAAACCTGTCGCGCAGGGGAGCGGCAGGACGGGCGATCACAAGCGTGCACCCTTCGTATGTAAAAACATCGGCTTCGATGCAGCGCTCGCTAAGCGGAAGCTCCTGCCTAATGCAGCCTGCAAGCACATCGTCAGGCATGTCGTCTCCCTCAAATATAACTGCTGCGGCTGAGTCTCCTGCGGCACCGGATAACATAATATTGCCCTCCTGATAATAACAAATTTACACTGAGGTAACGAAAAACATTCAAACTGAATAACAGCACGACAAAATTCGTTAACAAAGCTGATTGTAGCGGAATTTTTTTTGATTTTCTATACAAAAATTATGGAAATATCACAAATATGGTGCTATACTGTTAAAGCATTATGTAAAGCGGATAATTATTTTTTATGAGGCGTATCATGAGCTATTTTGAGAAGAGAATAGATGGTGAGCAGAAGTATAAAGGCGTTATCGTAAATGTCGTGCTCGACCGCGCCGAGCTGTGCGACGGAAGCATCGTAAAGCGCGAGGTCGTCCAGCACCCCGGCGGCGCTACCATACTGCCGATGGATGACGAGGGCTATTGCTACTGCGTCCGACAATTCCGCTATCCCTTCCAGAAGGAGCTGCTTGAAGCGCCTGCCGGCAAGCTTGAATACGGCGAAAATCCGAGAGAGTGCGCGGTGCGCGAGCTGTCCGAGGAGACCGGCTTCACAGCTGATGAGATAATATATCTCGGCGCGGACTATACCTCACCCGGATTTTCGACCGAAACACTGCACATCTATCTTGCGCGCGGGCTGCACAAGGGGAAAAACCACCTCGACGAGGGCGAATTCCTCAGTGTGGAAAAGCACCACATAGATGAGCTCACCGAGCTTGTCATGAACGGCGAGATCGCCGACGGGAAAACCGTCATCGCCGTTTTGAAGGCAAAGCGCCTTCTTGAAAGTGAAAAATAGTTACGATTTGTTTACATTGCTGATTGCCATTGCCAATGGGCTATGCTATAATAACAGACCGGTGTGAAACTGCGCCGATGAAAGGTGTAATATATGGAAAAGTATGTCATAAACGGCGGAAAGCCGCTTCAGGGCGAAGTTGATATAAGTGGAGCTAAAAACGCGGCAGTCGCCATAATTCCGGCGGCTCTGATGGTAGACGGCGTTTGCCGTATTGAAAATATGCCGCAGATAAGCGACACTGATATGCTTCTGACTATACTGACACAGCTCGGAGCCGAGGTGAGAATGATATGCCCCGGCACGATTGAGATAGACAGCCGCAATGTGAGATTTTGCGATGCTCCCTTTGAGCTCATGCGCAAGATCCGCGCTTCATATTACCTCATAGGCGCGATGCTCGGCAGATTCGGCAGCGCCAAGACAACGATGCCCGGCGGATGCAACTTCGGCGTTCGTCCCATCGACCAGCACATTAAGGGCATGAACGCTCTCGGTGCCGAGGTCGATGTCAGAAACGGCTTTGTGTATGCCGAAGCGCCCGAAGGAAGGTTGCGCGGCGCGAAGATATATCTTGATAAGGTATCGGTCGGCGCAACGATGAATATAATTCTTGCCGCGACCATGGCAAGCGGCAGAACGATAATCGAAAATGCCGCGCGCGAGCCGCATATAGTTGACCTTGCAAACTTCTTAAACTCCATGGGTGCCGATGTGCGCGGGGCAGGAACCGACACCGTTAAGGTAAACGGCGTTGACAGGCTCCACGGCGGCACATATTCCATAATCCCCGACCAGATCGAGGCGGGCACTTACATGGTGGCTGCCGCGGCGACCGGCGGCGAGGTGCTCATAAAGAATGTCATTCCCAAGCATCTTGAGTGCATCTCCGCAAAGCTGCGCGAGACCGGCACAATAGTTCAGGAGTACGAGGACTCCGTTCTCGTTAAGGGCAACGGTCATCTGCGCAAGGCAAATGTCAAGACCCTCCCGTATCCCGGGTTCCCCACGGATATGCAGCCGCAGATGGGAACGCTCCTGTGCATGGCAAACGGCACGAGCGTGATAACCGAGGGCATTTATGATAACCGCTTTAAATATGTAAACGAGCTGCGCAAGATGGGCGCGGATATTCAGGTCGATGGGCGCATCGCCATATTTGAAGGTGGCGCACAGCTCACCGGTGCACCCGTCATGGCGTGCGACCTGCGCGCGGGTGCCGCGATGGTCATAGCCGGTCTTTGCGCAAAGGGCAAGACCGAAATTGAGGACATTCATTTCATAGAGCGCGGCTACGAAAACTTCGTGGGCAAGCTCAGAAAGCTCGGCGCTGATATCAGCATAGTTGATTATCCCGATGAGCCCGAGCTCAGAGAAAAAGTAATATCGGTTGGATAAAATATGCGTATAGTAACTTTCGCCAGCGGCTCAACAGGCAATTGCAGTCTAATATCTGAAGGCAAAGCGAACATACTTATAGACGCGGGTATCTCCATGCGCAGGACTGCTGCAGCCCTGTCCCAGCTTGGACTTGGTCCGCAGGATTTGTGCGGAGTGCTCATTACACATGAGCACTCCGATCACATTTCGGGGCTTTCGATGCTTTTAAAGCATCATGACCTGAAAGTGTTCGCCCCCATGCCTTTGTGCGAGGAGCTTGCCAGAATAAAGCCGGAAACAAAACAGAACTTAAATTACATACCGGAAGACGATAAAATTGACCTCGGCGGTATAGCGGTTGGCTGTTTCAGAACGATGCACGATGCCGTTTACAGCGTGGGCTATCGCTTCGAGGGCGAACAGACGGCAGCTTTCGCCACCGACACCGGCAGCATAAACGACACTCTCGTACAGGGGCTTGAGGGTGCCAATATTGCGCTTATCGAAGCAAATCATGACATCAATATGCTGAAATACGGTGGTTATCCGTATTTTCTGAAAAAGCGTATCCTTGCACCTACCGGACATTTATCCAATGATGACAGCGGAAAGCTTGCATTACATCTTGCAAAATCCGGTACAAGTAATATAATATTAGGGCACTTAAGCCGCGATAATAACACTCCGGAGCTGGCGTATGCGACCGTGGCGGCTGCGATTTCGGGGCAGAATGCCGAAATTAGTGTCGCTCCGGCAAATAATATGCTTGCAGTGGAGGTACTTGAGAGGTTAAAATGCTGAGTATAAAGCTTATCTGTGTCGGAAAGCTCAAGGAGCAGTTTTACATAGAGGCGTTTGGCGAATATGCAAAGCGTCTCGGAGCTTACTGCAAATTTGAGTGCGTTGAACTTAATGAAACAAAACTGGGCTCATCGCCGTCAGATAAGGAGATAGCCGCCGCTCTCGACAGGGAAGCGGCAGATGTTGAGCGCGCCATAGGCAGGGATGCATATACCATCGTCATGTGCGTTGAGGCAAAGCAGCTGAAAAGCGAGGCGTTTGCCGAAAAAATTAATTCCCTCGCCGTGTCCGGAAGAGGGAAGCTGTGCTTTGTTATAGGCGGCTCATTCGGCATATCGCCGAGGATAAAGCAGCGCGCGGATATGCGCCTTGGCATGAGCGAGATGACCTTTCCGCACCATCTTGCCCGTGTTATGCTTGCCGAGCAGGTCTACCGCGCGTTCAAAATAATCGAAGGCTCAAAATATCACAAATAACGGAGGAAGCTATGGACGAGACCGCAAAGCTCGAATGGGGCAGACGCATAACGGGCGAGTTATATGAACGCTGGCCCAGAGATGAAAAGGGCGAGCTTGTAGAGCCCGTTTTCCTGACTCACTGCTTTTGTCTCGATATGCAGGACGAGATGCTCGTAAACCTGCTCGAGGCATACGGAATACCATGTGTAAGACAATACCCGAACGACGGAGATTTCGGCAGACTCATCCTTGGGACGAGCGGCACGGGTGTTGACATATATATCCCCAAAACTATGTATGACGACGCTGTCAATTTAACGGAAGGGAGCGCAGAATATGAGGAATTATAAGGAAGAATACCAGCGCTGGCTGGACAGCCCCGCACTGAGCGAGACCGAATGGGAGGAGCTCAATTCAATCGCAGACGATGAAAAGGAGATCGAAAGCCGATTTTTCGCACCGCTTGAGTTCGGAACCGCGGGCTTGCGCGGAACCATGAAGCTCGGTCTGCACCAGATGAATGTACATGTGATACGCCATGCAACTCAGGCATTTGCAAATGTAATAAAAGCTGAGGGCGAGCAGGCAATGGCAAAGGGCATAGCAATATGCTTTGACTGCCGTAACAACAGCGAGCTTTTTGCACATGAGGCAGCAAGCGTTATGGCTGCAAACGGCATCCATGTCCGCATTTTCGACGCTCTGCGTCCCACGCCGGAGCTGAGCTTTGCCGTAAGGTATTACGGGACAACTGCGGGTCTTAACATAACCGCGTCGCACAACCCCAAGGAGTATAACGGCTATAAGGTATATTGGTCCGACGGTGCCCAGCTTCCGCCGCAGCACGCCGCAGCCATTGCCGAGCAGATGGAGAAGATCGACATATTCAATGATTTTCTCACCTGCGATTTTGATGAGGCGGTCGCAGCCGGTAAGATAGAGCTCATAGGAGCCGAGACCGACGAGGCGTATCTTGAGCAGGTACTTGGGCAAGCTATAAACAAGGCTGTCGTTAAAAAGGTAGCGCCCGAATTTAAGATAGTCTACACTCCGTTCCACGGCGCAGGCTACAAGCTCGTTCCCGAGGCGCTGCACAGGCTCGGCATAACCGAGCTCTATCCCGTGCCCGAGCAGATGGTCATTGACGGCAATTTCCCCACGGTCGATAGTCCCAACCCCGAAAATCCCGAGGGCTTCTATCTCGCCGTTGACCTTGCAAAGAAGATAGGTAGCGACCTTATAATCGGAACGGATCCCGACTCCGACCGCATCGGCGTTATGGTGCGTTCGGGCGATGAGTATATATCCATCACCGGCAACCAGCTCGGCGTACTGCTCCTTGACTATGTAATAGCCGCGCGCAAGGCAGCCGGTACTCTGCCCGAAAATGCCGGCGCCGTAAAGAGCATCGTCACTACCGAGATGGCAAAGGTCGTAGCCGAGACTAACGGCGTTCACTTTGAGGATACATTCACCGGCTTCAAGTTCATGGCCGAGCGTGTCGCCGAGTGGGAAAAAGCCGGAACATATAAGTACATTTTTGCCTATGAGGAGAGCTATGGCTACATGATGGGCGATTATGTCCGCGATAAGGACGCGGTGACGGCATCCATGATGGTTGCTGAGATGGCGGCTTTCTACCACGATAAGGGCATGAACCTCAGCCAGGCGATGGAGAGCCTTTACGAGAAATACGGCCGCTATGCCGAAAAAACTCTCAATCTCGTTATGCCCGGACTTGACGGCATAGTCAAGATGAAAAAGCTCATGGACGAGCTGCGCGGCACTCCGCCCAAGCAGATAGCCGGCACCGAGGTGTTCAGGCTCCGTGATTATTCCGACGGCAGCATAAAGGTCCCCGAGCTCGGCGTTATGGGTCAGACCCCGATAAAGGGTTCGAATGTTCTGTATTTTGAGCTTGCCGACGGCACGAGCTTCATCGTTCGCCCCTCCGGTACCGAGCCTAAGGTCAAGGTCTATATCCTCTGCCAGGGGGTGGACAAGGCTGAGTGCGATGAAAAGATAGCCAAATATGCTGAGTATGCGGAGAGCCTGAGAAAATAAAGCTTAGCTTTTGAGGGCTTATTATGAAAGATAAACTGAAGCTGATCTGGAAGCTGTTCTGCACCTTTGCCGTTGTCGGAGTCACGACCTTCGGCGGAGGCTATGCCATGCTTCCGGCGCTGCAGCGCGAGGTCGTCGATAAGCGCCATTGGGCAAGCGATGAAGAGATAATGGACTGGTACGCTATCGGTCAGTGCACGCCCGGCGTTATAGCCGTCAACACGGCCACATTCGTCGGTCAGAAGCAGGCAGGAGCGCTCGGCGGGATAGTCGCAACTCTCGGTGTCGTGTTTCCGTCGCTCGTCATAATAACGATAATTGCGGCGTTTATACAAAACTTTGCCCATCTGCCGGTTGTGCAGAAGGCGTTTTCCGGCATCCGCGTGTGCGTGTGCGTGCTGATACTCAACGCAGTGGTAAAGCTGTGGAAAAAATCCGTTGTGGACTGGAAGGCGTTTATAATTTTCCTTGTGGTTTTCGCGGGAAGCGTGTTCCTTGACATCTCGCCGGTGCTGTATGTTGTCGCTGCGGCGGTGGCAGGCATCGTGATAAAAGAACTGGTGGAGCGTAAGGCATGATATATCTGCGTCTGTTCTGGGAATTTTTCAAAACCGGATTGTTTTCTGTCGGCGGAGGGCTTGCAACGCTGCCGTTTATCTATGATATGTCCGACCGCACAGGCTGGTTTACCTATCAGCAGATAGCCGACATGATAGCCGTTTCCGAGTCTACGCCGGGGCCTATAGGAGTAAACATGGCGACATATGTCGGGTATATAACCGGCGGTCTGCCCGGAGCGCTCGTAGCAACGCTTGGACTCGTAACTCCGGCGATAATTATCATCCTCATTATTGCCACCTGCCTTAAAAAGTTCAGGGAAAACCGCTTTGTCGATCACGCGTTTTATGGGCTGCGTCCCGCATCTACCGGACTTATAGCAGCCGCGGGATTTTCCGTGGTAACGCTCGCCCTCATAAATGAGGAGGCGTTCAAAGCAAGCGGAAATATCTTCGACCTGTTTTCGTGGAAGGGACTTATCCTCGCGGCGGTCATATGGGTGCTGACGAATATCGTAAAGCCGACCGAAAAGCTGCACCCGATCGTTTTTATCGCCGCTTCCGCGGTGGTAGGAATACTTGTATTCTGATCAAAATAATATAGCTGTCCCGAGCAGCGCCATAGCCGCGGCCATAAGTGCGGCAAAAAACCGTCCGATAACATATCGGGCGGTTTTTATATCTGTCCCCGATACCATGGAAAAGGTCTGAAAGTGTACGGAAAGCCCGCCCCAGCCGAGTATGAACGCTGCAAGCGCGAGATTGAGCGGGGTTATGTCTAAGCCCGTCATGCTGCCAATGCCGTTTCCAAGCTCAAGGATACCGTATGCGAGAGCTCTGCACCATGACAGCTCAGTGCCCATAAGCACCGAAAGCCTCCCCGCAAATGCGGGGAGAACATCGAGACTGTCGAGAATGCCGCCAAGCGCCGAAAATGCGATGATGAAAGCGCAAACACTTATGATGGCATCTGCCGAGCGCTTCACTGCATTCGTGAAAGCCGACGAAAACGGAACCGCGCCCGCCGGTTCATCGTCATAGCAAATGTCGTAATGCGCTCTGGGACTGAGTATGATCCCGAGCGTGAGCGCAGACAGGATGTGGACTGCGTATAGGAAAAATCCGACCGTTACCGAGGAAAATATCCCGACTCCGGCAGCCCCGATTATAAACGCGGGACCCGAGTTGTTGCAGAAAATGAGCAGTCTGGATGCCTCGCTGCCGTCTATGAGCGAGCTTTTGCGCAGCCCCGCTATGTATGACGCCCCCAAAGGGTAGCCACCGGTTACGCCGATAATAAACGCCGCGACACCGTGACCGGATACGCCGAGTACCTTGGCACCGAACGGCGTGAGCGCGTTTGCAAACAGTCTCGATACCCCAAGCTCGTTAATGAGATTTGTCGCAATAAAAAACGGGAAAAGCGACGGTATGATAACTCCGGCGCACATCTCGAGTCCAGATCTCGCCGCGTCGGCTGCGGCATCGGGAAAGATAAGCAGCGCTGCAAATATGCCGACAGCGGCAAAAGTGCGGATAAACCTTTTCACAGCATCATCTCCTTGTCCATGTATTAAGTTATGCCATCCGGCATAGATTTAGACTGCGGGGGTGAGCGCACCATGGGTAAAAATGCTGACAGAGCGGAGCTTCTTGCCGACCGGCTCGAATTGCCGGCAGACGCACTGGGAGCTTTGAAGCTCAGCCTTTGCGGGAGAAATCGGCTGCTCGTAGAAAACCACCGCGGGATAATAGCGTATGGCGAAAGCGTTATAGAGATCGACTGCGGCGCGTCAAAGCTTGTGGTAAGGGGAGATGAGCTGCGCCTTGCCGCAATGGATAAGCATGATATGCTCATATGCGGAAAGATATTATCGTTGGAGTTTGAATGATGAAAAGACTTTATGATATTGCACGCGGCGTTGTGCGCGTTGAGGTCAGCGGTGCTGAGCCTGAGAGCATTTTAAATTTCTGCGCGGAGAGCGGGATAGAATTTTGGGATGCAGATCCCTGCGAGGACTACTCGCTACACCTTAGCATACACGCGGCGGATTACCCCGCGCTCAGAGACAGAAACGGCAAAAACGGCATTGAGATCACTCTCCTGCGCGAGACAGGCGGCAAAAAGTTCATTGCCGTGGCGCGTGCACGGGCTGTGCTATTATCGCTTATGCTTGCGGGTTTGGCAGCCATAGCCGCGTCCTCTCTTTTTATCTGGCGCATTGACATTGAAGGGAACGACACCGTGAGCTCCACGCGCCTCATGCGTGCGCTCGAGGAGTGCGGCGTCGGATACGGCACATTCTGGCCCGCTATGTCCTCGGACAGAGTTAAGGACGATATACTGACCCAAATGCCGGATATAGCGTGGCTGAGTGTAAATATCCGCTCGTCATGCGCGCACATAGTCGTGCACGAGCGCGTCGATAAGCCGGAGATAGTCAATGAAAAATCACCCTGCGATATAGTTGCAGCAAAGGGAGGAGTTATCAAAAAGCTCTCCGTTTTGGAGGGCGAGGCAGCCGTTGCGGTGGGGGATACCGTAGCGAAGGGCGATGTGCTCGTAAGAGCTGTTATGAGCAGCGAAACAGGAGACGACCGCTTTGTCCACTCAATGGCGCAGGTGCAGGCGGATACATGGTATGAAATAAGCGCCCAGGTACCGCTTACGGAACAGGTAAAGGTGAAAAAAGAGGGTACAAGCACGCAGTTTTCGCTCATAATCGGGAAAAAGCGGATAAATTTTTTCAATGATAGTAGAAATAATTACACAAGTTGTGATAAAATAAATAAATTAAGGTACATATCACTGGGAGATGTGTTTACTCTTCCGGTAGGATATGCCGTGCAGAAGAGCCATAGCTATGAAACGCAGGAGCGCGCGATAGACGAGAAAAAGGCGATACTGCGCCTGAAGGCCGATCTTGAAGCCGAACTTAAAAGTAAGATAGGCAACGGCGAGATAGTCTCGCAGGAGTATTCCGTTTCAAAAGGCGAAAGCGTGCTCACCGTAACGCTCAGGGCACAGTGCACGGAGAACATTGCCAAGGAGTCAGCGTATGATTGAAAGAACGATAGAAGTCGATAGAATGGAGCATGTCATAAGCGTGTTCGGGTCTTTTGACCGTAATTTGAGCATAATAGAAACCGAGCTCGGCGTAAAAGTGCTTGACCGCGAGAATAAGATACACATATGCGGCGAGGAAGAGAGCGTCATGCTTGCCGAAAAGGCGATAAACGGACTTTTAACGCTTGCTGCGCGCGGAGAGAATATCGACGCTCAGAGCGTGAGGTATATCCTCAAGCTCGTTGCAGAGGGAAGAGAGTCGAAAATAAACGAGCTTGCAAGCGATGTCGTGTGTATAACGGCAAAGGGCAAGCCCGTAAAGGCAAAGACCCTCGGTCAGAAGACCTATTGCGATGCAATAGCCGGCAACACGATAACGCTCGGCATAGGACCCGCCGGTACCGGCAAGACATATCTTGCGGTAGCTGCGGCGGTTGCGGCGTTCAGAGCTGAGCAGGTAAACCGCATAATCCTGACGCGTCCGGCTGTTGAGGCGGGCGAGCGTCTCGGCTTTCTGCCCGGTGACCTGCAAAGCAAGGTCGATCCGTATCTGCGTCCTCTGTACGACGCGCTTTTCGATATGCTCGGAGCCGACACATATCAGAAATACATGGAGCGCGGCAACATAGAGGTTGCACCGCTTGCGTATATGCGCGGCAGAACGCTTGATGACAGCTTTATAATCCTTGACGAGGCTCAGAACACCTCCCGCGAGCAGATGAAAATGTTCCTCACGCGAATAGGTTTTGGCTCAAAGGTGGTCATAACGGGCGATATAACGCAGATAGACCTTCCCGAGGACAAGGTGAGCGGACTCAAGGTGGCAATGAAGGTGCTCGACGGAATAGAGGATATAGCCATATGCCGTCTTACCGGCGCCGATGTTGTTCGACACCAGCTCGTTCAGAAGATAATCGAGGCATATGAGGTATATGATAAGAAAAATCCGCCCGAACAGGTCAAAAAGGGCGGAGTATATAAGAGGAAAAAGTATGATAAAGCATGAGATATATGTAAGCCGCGAGCGAACCGGACTTGGGCACAACAACGCGGCGGCGCTCATAAAGAAAGCCGTCGGCATGGCGCTCGATGCCGAAAAGGTGGACAGACCCTGCCTTATAAGCGTTATGCTCACCGACGATGCCGGAATACGCGAAACAAACCGCGATTTCCGAGGGATAGACGCAGCGACCGATGTGCTGTCATTTCCGTTAAATGAGCTCACACCCGGTAAGTTTGACGCATCCGTATGCGATGTGGATCCCTACACCGGAGCGGTGATGCTGGGGGATATGATGATCTCGCTCGAACGCTGTGCCGCTCAGGGAGAGGAGCTCGGTCACGGCTTCGACAGAGAGATATGCTACCTCACGGTACATAGCGTACTGCATCTGCTCGGCTACGATCACATCGACGAGGGCGAGATGAAAAGGCAAATGCGCGCCCGCGAGAAGGAAATAATGGGGGATACATGATATGATAACCAAAACAGCAATGATAACCATATGCGGCAGACCCAATGTCGGCAAATCAACGCTCACAAATGCGCTTGTCGGCGAGAAGATCGCCATAGTTTCCAATAAGCCGCAGACAACGCGAAACCGCATAAGCGCGGTAGTCAACCGCGGCGATACGCAGTTTGTTATAATCGACACTCCGGGATTTCATAAGCCGCGCACCCGCTTGGGCGACTATATGGTCAATATTGTCAAGGAAAGCGTTGCCGATGTAGATGCCGTCATGCTGCTCGTTGAGCCGGTGGCGAATATCGGCAGGCAGGAGCAGGAGCTCATTTCCCGCATAAAGGAGACTCGTGTTCCGGCGGTTCTCGTCATAAATAAGATAGACACCGTGGAAAAAGCACAGCTTCTTGAGGTCATGGCGCTTTATTCCGCCGCGCATGAATTTGACGCTATTATTCCCATGTCGGCAAAAAACGGCGAGGGACTGGACGAGCTTCTGGATCAGCTTGAGCACTATGCGGCCGAGGGACCGCAACTCTTCCCCGACGACATGATATGCGACCAGCCCGAAAAGCAGATATGCGCAGAGCTCGTGCGCGAAAAGCTCCTTTTGTGCCTTGATAAGGAGATACCGCACGGCACCGCCATTGAGGTCACCAAGTTTTCCGAGCGGGATAACGGCATAATAGATATGGATGTCACGATATTCTGCGAAAAGTCAAGCCACAAGGGAATTATAATCGGCAAGCAGGGCGCAATGCTCAAGAAGATAGGTGAGCTTGCCCGCGCGGATATAGAAGCATTCATGGGTACGAAGGTGTTTTTGCAGACATGGGTCAAGGTCAAGGAAAACTGGCGCGACAGCACCGCCCAGCTGCGCAACTTCGGTTTCTCGGAATAATTAACCACTAATATAGCTTCGCCGCCTCCGGATACTAATAACGGAGGTAGTGTCATGCAGGATAATATCATGTGGCAGGTGTTTACGGATACGGGCGACCCGCTCTGCTGGCTCATGTACAGAGCCGAGCGGGACAAGAAGAAAGAAACGGCGGGGGACAAGCCCCGACCATCGGATTAAGCAGGGTACATATGTTTAAAACGACTAAAGCGATAATACTGCGCGAGGTAAAATACAAGGAAGCCGACAGGATACTCACCGTTTTGACCGAGGATATGGGCAAGATAACGGTCAAGGCTCGCGGGGCTCTGCGCAAGGGCAGCAAAACGGCTGCTGCAACGCAGTTTTTGGCGTTCTCGGAGCTTACGATGCTTGAGCGAAACGGTTACTGGACGGTGTCCGAGGGCTCGACCATAGAGGAGTTCAAGGGACTTCGCAGTGACATTGCGGCGCTGGCTCTGGCAAGCTATTTTGCCGAGTGCACCGAGGCGCTTTCCGATGAAAATAACCCCGATCCGCTCATGCTTCAGCTCATACTAAACTGCCTTTTTGCGATTTCAAATGAGCTATACCCTCAGGAACACATAAAAGCGGCGTTTGAGCTTCGCCTTATGGCGCTTGCGGGCTATGAGCCGAACCTGCTGTCATGCTGCGTGTGCGGTCTGTCCGAGCCCGTTGAGCCGCGGTTCAGCCCGCAGAACGGCATTATTTGCTGCCGCGAGTGCAGCAATGCGCAGTATGGCGCAAATATCGCGCTCTGCGCCGATTCGCTTCAGGCTATGCGGTACATCATCTATGCACCCGCGCGCAAAATGCTGGCGTTCTCGCTCGGGGACGATGCAATAAAGCGCGTTTCAAAGGCTGCCGAGGCATACCTGCTGACACAGACCGAACGAAGATTTTCAACACTTGACTACTGGAAACAGGTGAAATAATGGATTTTTACGAAAAATCAATGAACATACTTGAGCTGCCGGTTGTTTTGGAGATGCTGGCAGCCGAAGCCGTTACCGAGGGCGGCAAGGCAGCCTGCCTTGCGCTGCGCCCGAGCGATAACGAAAATGATGTTAAGAGCAGACTTTCCGAAACGACCGCCGCAAAGGATATGATGGTCGTGCGCGGCAGCCCGTCTTTTTCCGGAATAAAGGACATTCGTCCGTCGCTGAACCGTGCCGACCTTGGCGGAAGTCTCAACACGACGGAGCTTCTCAACATAGCGCGAGTACTCCAGTGCGCAAGGCTCGTAAAGGGCTACATTGCCGATGACAAAGTCGCAAAAACGAGCATAGACCATCTTTTCTCGGCGCTTCAGGCAAACCGCTTTCTCGAGGAGAAGATCACGGGCTCTATCGTCGGCGAGGATGAGATAGCAGACAGCGCATCGCCGGAGCTTGCAAACATCCGCCGCAAGATCCGCGCCGCGGGAGCGCGTGTGCGCGAGTGCCTGCAAAAGATAATCTCGTCTCCGTCCTATGCAAAGGTTTTGCAGGAGCCCATCATAACCATGCGTTCGGACAGATTTGTTGTGCCGGTAAAGGCGGAGTGCAAGGGCGCAATACAGGGACTTGTGCACGATATATCAGCCTCGGGAGCAACACTTTTTATAGAGCCCATGGCTGCCGTAAAAGCAAATAACGAGCTCCGAGAGCTCGCAGCCAAAGAGAAAACGGAGATAGAGCGCATCCTCGCTGAGCTTTCAGCAGAATGCGCAGCTCACGCCGATGATATAGCGTCTGACTACTCGTATCTCGTCATGCTCGATACCATATTTGCAAAGGCAAAGCTGTCGTACAAGCTAAACGGTATCGAGCCGCAGCTGCGCGAGAAGGGTATCGTTTTCCGCAGAGCGAGACATCCGCTGCTGCCCAAGGATACCGCCGTTCCCATAAGCCTTGAGCTCGGCGAGGATTTCGACACGCTTATAATAACCGGACCCAACACCGGCGGCAAAACCGTAACGCTTAAAACCATAGGACTTTTGTGCATAATGGCTCAGTGCGGACTGCATATACCCGCAGACGACGGCAGCGGTGTTCCGGTGTACAGAAATGTGCTGGCGGATATAGGCGATGAGCAGTCGATAGAGCAGAACCTGTCAACATTTTCGGCACATATGACAAACATAGTGCATATCTTGAATGAGTGCGATGATGCCTCACTCCTGCTTTTTGATGAGCTCGGCGCGGGTACCGACCCCACGGAGGGCGCGGCTCTTGCCATCGCGATAATCGAGCACGCACGGCAGCTCGGCGCAAATGTCGCCGCTACGACGCACTATGCAGAGCTCAAGGTATATGCAACAACGGAAAACGGTATTCAGAACGCATCGTGCGAGTTCGATGTGGAAACGCTCAGCCCCACATACAGGCTGCTTGTAGGCATTCCCGGCAAGTCCAATGCGTTTGCCATATCGGAGCGGCTCGGTCTCGGCAAGGAGATAATAAATGACGCGAAATCCCGTATAGGCGTTCAGAACGCAAGCTTTGAAGCTACCATAGAGAAGCTTGAACAGACAAGACTTCTGCTTGAGCGCGACAGGGCCGAGGCTGCCCAAAAACTCAGGGAAGCCGAGGAAAATGCGAAGAAGGCGGCATTCATGCGAGCCGAGCTCAGCGTTCGCCTTGAAAAGGCGGATGAAAAAGCCCGCAGGGAGGCGGAGCGCATAATCGCACAGGCGCGCGAGACCGCCGAAAGCACATTCGCGGAGCTCGACGATATGCGAAAGCGCCTTAACGAGGAGGAGCAGGCACAGCAGATAAACGAAGCCCGCAGCGAGCTGCGCCGGAAGCTGAACGAAACACAGAGCAAGGTGAAAGCCAAGGTGCCCGAAAAACCGGTGGAGGAGAAAAAGTCCGCGCGCGATGTCAGGTCGGGAGATACGGTCGAGATAAAATCAATGGGCGTAAAGGCGGAAGTAATCGAGATTAATTCCGATGGAACATTCAGTCTCAAGGCAGGTATAATGACCGTAAAGGCAAAGCCCGACGAGGTGTACCTCATAGAGGGTCATGCCGCAAAGCAGAAAAAGCAGAGCGTTACGCTTGCCAACAGCACAACGCCCCGTGCAGCCGTGAGTCCGGAGATAGACCTACGCGGAATGGAAAGCATTGAGGCTGTAAATGCAGCCGAGCAGTACATTGATTCCGCCGTGATGGGGAAGCTTAAAACAGTAACGATAATCCACGGTAAAGGCACCGGCGCGCTGAGAGCGGCGGTGCAGCAGATGTTGCGGCGCAACAAAGCTGTCAAGAGCTTCCGGCTTGGGCGTTTCGGTGAGGGCGAAAGCGGCGTTACAATAGTCGAATTGAAATAAAAGCAATCGAGAAACTTTATTAATAATGTGTAAATCTACAAAATAGACAAAATGAGTTGACCTTTTTTAAATAATTTGCTAAAGTAGGGGTAATCTTTTAGAGGAGTGGCGAGAATGGTAACCAAAGAAGTTGTTATTAATAATCAGGTAGGGCTCCACGCCAGACCTGCGACTTTCTTCATTCAGAAAGCAAATGAGTTTAAGAGCAGCATCTGGATCGAGAAGGAAGACAGGCGTGTAAATGCCAAGAGCCTGCTCGGCGTTCTCTCTCTGGGCATCGTCAAGGGCACCGCGGTCAATATAATCGCTGACGGGGCCGACGAGGCTACGGCTGTTGATACGCTTGCTGAGCTTATCGCATCCGACTTTACCGAGTGAAATTTTGAAACGGAGTTAAGGGCGTGTTTTTAACACGCCCTTATTCGCTATTTTACCATGAAAAAGGAAACGAGAGCGATCATTGAAATGATCGTGTGTGCTTCGCTGTGGAGCATCGCGGGCATATTCATAAAGCTTATACCGTGGAACGGATTTGTGATCTCCTCGATGAGAAGTCTTTTTGCGGGGATAACGGTGCTTGCATACATAGGCATAAAGCGCTACAAAATAATATTGAATAAAAGGACCCTTGCGGCGGGGCTGTTCATGGGCTGCACCTACACGGCGTTTGTCGCCGCAAACAAGCTCACCACCGCTGCAAATTCTATAGTCCTGCAATTTACGGCACCGCTTTTTGTAGTCATATTCTCTGCCGTTTTGTTCGGGCAGCGCTTTAAGCGGCGCGATATTATAGCCGTTTTGTGCACCTTCGCCGGTATAGCGATGTTTTTTCTCGATAAGCTCGATGGGGGATATATGTTGGGAAACATCTTTGCCATTGCTGCCGGAGCATTTATGGGCGGAATGTATATCGCCATGGGCAGAGCGGAGAATACCGAGCGCTTTTCGGCTGCCCTCATCGGTCAGCTCACCGCGTTTGTTATCGGACTTCCGTTCGCATTTACAACGGCGCCTGAAATATCGGTAACGCCGGTTCTGAGCATAATTATCCTCGGTGTTTTCCAGCTTGGCATACCGTATATCCTGTACAGCAGGGCGGCGGAATACTGCCCGCCGCTGGCGTGCATTCTGCTTGGCGCAATTGAGCCGCTTTTAAATCCCGTGTGGGTACTTCTGTTTGACGGTGAAAAGCCGGGCATATTCGCGCTTATAGGCGGCGTGATAGTCATTGCGTCGGTGACGGCATGGTGTGCGCTCGGGAACAAAGACAGTGAGGTGTGCAATGCCGATGACACTGCTTGAAAAAGCCAACAAGCTGCCGCTGAAGCCCGGCGTTTATATAATGCTGGATAAGCAGGGGCAGGTCATATATGTCGGCAAGGCAAAAAAACTCAAAAACCGCGTAACGAGCTATTTTCGCGGCTCTCACTTGCCAAAGGTCGAGGCAATGGTCAAAAAGGTGAGCGCTTTCAATGTTATCGTAGTCAATTCCGAGTTTGAATCGCTTATCCTCGAAAACTCGCTCATCAAGCAGCATCAGCCGCATTATAATATCCTGCTCAAAGACGATAAGGGCTACCCGTTCATACGGCTCGATAAAAAGGCACCTTACCCATACTTCAGCATCGTAAACACCGCGAAAAAGGACGGAGCCTCCTATTTCGGCCCGTTCGGCGGGCGCGGTACAACGCGCGAGATAATCGAAGCTGCATCCAAAGCCGTCGGACTTGCCACCTGCTCAAAGCACTTTCCTCGTGATATGGGGAAGGACAGACCCTGCCTTAATTATCACATGGGAAACTGCCGCGGATGGTGCCGAGGTCTGCTCTCCCAGGAGGAGTACAGGCTTGCCGTGGAGCAGGTATGTCTTATTCTTAGCGGCAAAACCGACGAGCTGCTGCGGCAGCTTAATGAGAACATGCTCGAAGCCTCGGAGAAACTGCAATTTGAGGTCGCGGCTCAGTTGCGCGACCGTATACGCGCGATAGAAAATGTCTCAAACAAGCAGCGTGTTATTGCCACTGCGTTTTCCGACACGGATGCCATAGGCTTTAAGCGCGGTGCAAAAAGCTGCTTTGTCGTGCTCCACTTTAACGATGGCTCGCTCACCGGCAAGGACTACGAGCTCGTGCCCGAGCCGCTTGAGAGTGATGCCGAGGCAATATCGGCTTACATGAGCCAGTATTACGCCTCGCGCGGCATACTGCCAAAAACTATTCTTCTGCGCGAGCAGCCTGAGGACGCTCAGGCAATGCAGGAGCTGTTTTCACAGAATGCGGGCAGAAAGGTCAGTATAGAGGTGCCGCAGCGCGGAGAAAGGCTCAAGCTCGTTGAGAGAGCCGAGATGAACGCCGCGGAGGAGATCCTGCGCGCCACCACAGCGCAGCAGCGCAGAACGAATACTCTGACTTGGCTTCAAAAATCGCTCGAGCTGCCCGAATACCCCGAACGCATCGAGGCATTTGATATATCTAACCTCGGAGACACGGGGATAGTCGCTGCAATGACCGTTCATAAAGACGCAAAGCCTTATAAGAAGGACTACCGTAAATTCCGCATAAAGGATCTTGAGATCAGGGATGACTACGCAAGCATGCATCAGGCGGTGAGCCGCCGATTCAGCCATCTCAAAAACGGGGATAATGGCTTTGAGAATATCCCGCAGCTTCTGCTCATAGACGGCGGAGCCACTCATGCAGCCGTTGCCGAGAAAGCGCTCGGTGAGTTCGGCATAAGCGTTCCAGTATTCGGAATGGTAAAGGACGACCGGCACAGAACACGCGCGCTGATAACATCTCAGGGGCATGAGATATGCATCACGGCAAATCCCGCGGCGTTCGCCCTTATAGGCAATATACAGGAGGAAACGCACCGGTTTGCGATAGAATACCAGCGTTCGCTGCGCAATGAGAGCTTCGGCTCGGAGCTCAATTCAATACCGGGCATCGGCGAAACTCGGAAAAACGAGCTTCTGCGGCATTTTAAAACGCTCAAGGCGATAAAGAATGCAAGCATTGACGAGCTGAGCTCTGTGCTGCCGAAGAATGCCGCAAAGGCAGTTTACGAATACTATCACACAAAAGAGGTTTAAAAATGAGAGTAATAAGCGGATCAAAGCGCGGAAAAAAGCTTAAAGAGCCCGACAATTATGATATAAGACCCACGACCGACATGGTAAAGGAGTCGCTGTTTAATATAATCCAGTTTGACATCGAGGGTCGCAAGGTGCTTGACCTATTTGCCGGTACCGGTCAGCTTGGCATCGAGTGCCTAAGCCGCGGAGCAGAGTCGGTGACCTTTGTTGACCAGAGCAGGGAAGCCGTTGCCATAGTCAAGCAGAACCTGAAAAGCTGCAGCTTTGAGGCAAGAGTGGTGCAGACCGACTCCATAGCTTTTCTCAGCCGCGGTGAAAAATTCGATGTAATACTTCTTGACCCGCCTTATGCGACAAATCTCATTGATAAAGCGCTGCAAATCATCAATTCCGTTGACATATTGACGGAAGGTGGTATAATTATGTGCGAAAGTGGGCGCGAAAAGCCCATGCCGGATGTAAATATGCCTTACTTTAAGTGTAAGGAGTATAATTACGGTAAGGTCAAATTGACAACATACAGCAGGGAGAAAGATATATGAGTCTTGCTATATGCCCGGGCAGCTTTGACCCCATAACCTTGGGCCATCTCAATATAATCAGAAGATCCGCGCAGATATTCGACAAGGTCATTGTCTGCATAATGGTAAACTCCTCGAAAACGAAACCCATGTTCACTATAAACGAGCGGGTAGAGATGGTGCGCAAGGTCGTCGGACGCTTTCCGAATGTTGAGGTTGACACCTCGGATGGCTTGCTTGCCGAATATGCGAAGAAATATGATGGCGCAGTAGTAGTTAAGGGAATGAGGGCTGCATCTGACTTTGAGTATGAATTTCAGATGAACCTTATAAATAAAAAGATAAATCCCGGTCTGGAGACCATGTTTCTCACGGCAAGTGAAAAATACACCTTTTTGAGTTCCTCGGTCGTGCGCGAAATGGCGTCGTACGGTGCCGATCTCACGGGCTTTGTTCCGTATGAGATCATTGACGAGGTCAAAGAAAAGGCAAAGCTATGGAGGCAGTGATATGAGCGAGAATAATGTTGAAGTAATGGAGCTTATCGAGAACCTGTATTCAATGGTATCGGAGGCTTGGGGCGTGCCCCTCGGCAACGATAAATGCATCATCGAAAGAGAAAATGTTCTGGAGATACTCAATGATATAAAAACGCGCATTCCGGTCGAGCTTGCCGAGGCAAAGAGGCTTGTTTCTGCGCGTGATGAGTTTATCAGCAACGCCAAGCGCGAGGCCGAGTCCATCCGCAAGAACGCGGAGGACAGAGCGCGCGCAATGCTCGAGGAGCAGGAGATCGTGCGCGTTGCAAAGGCGCACAGTGCAGAGCTCGTGTCCAACGCCGAGTATAAATCCAAGGAACTCAGGCGTGTTGCAAACGAATATGTTGACGAGATCCTTCGCCGCACGGAGGAGACCGTCGGTTCAGCACTTAAATCCATAAACCAGTCCCGCGCAAGCTTCCGCAGTCTTGCGGGCGCTGTTCCTTCGGCACCGGCTTCGGTAAGCAGCGAAGACGCGGCAGAGGAAAAAGAGTAAAGCTTCTCTATTAATCGTAACCACCAGTAAACTGGTGGTTTGACCTGCCCCTAAAAGGGGCATCGAAGGTTTGACACCGCATTACCATTTCAGGCAGCCGCTTCAAGCGGCTGCCTTTTTATGCCTTCTTATTCTTGTCACACGTAAACGGGTCTACATATTCAATCTGTTGGGTGACGCGAACTCCAAGGCTCAACCTGCTCAAATCGAACGCTGCAATAAGGGGATGACTGACAGCCTTTCGTGCGGACATAAAAGCCCAGTGAGGTGATGGTCAGCCAGTTGCTCCCCTTATTGTAGCTTAAGGGCTGACAGAAAAGCCGGAGCAGAGGCAATGCCGATCCGGCTCCGGCTTTTTTTCGTATGTTACCAAAATGTTCTTGAATTTTCGCTTGTAACTATCTATAATCAAAACCAAAGTGGTGCAAAGTGGTGCAAAGTGCATCGAAACGGCACGAATTGCGGAGGTGAGCGCGGTGACAGGCGAATACAGGCACAGTCTTGACAGCAAGGGGCGGCTGTTTATTCCCGCAAAGCTGCGCGAAGAACTCGGCGATGTGTTTTATATAACGCTTTCGATGGATAATTGCCTCTCGGCATACAGCGCCGAAAGCTGGAGCGAGTTTTCCGCAAAGGTAAATGAAATGAGCTATGTAAAGCAGCGAAAAATGCGTCCGCTTTTCGCGTATGCGGCAAAATGCGAGCTCGACGGTCAGGGCAGAACGCTTATTCCCGCTCACCTCAGGGAGTATGCGGGTCTCGGCAAAAGCGTGACTGTAGTCGGCTGCAATAATCATGTCGAGATATGGGATGAGCAGCGCTGGGAAGAGCTCAGCGCAAATGAAAAAACGCCGGAGAATATTGCTGCGGTCATGAATGAACTGGAGTTTTAGTATGTCAAACGAACCAAAACATATATCCGTCCTGCTGAACGAGTGCATCGAGAATCTTAATATAAAGCCCGATGGCGTGTATGTAGACGGAACTCTCGGCCTCGGCGGGCATTCCGAGCAGATACTCAAAAGGCTTGATGGCGGCAGGCTTATAGGCATCGACCGCGACGAAAGTGCGATAACCCGCACGGGCGAGAGACTGAAGGCTTATGCGGACAAGCTTACGCTCGTTCACGGTAATTTCTGCGATGTTGTACAGATACTCGATGAGCTCAATATCGACAGCGTTGACGGAATGCTTTTTGACCTTGGCGTATCGTCACCGCAGCTTGATGAAGCCGAGAGAGGCTTTTCGTATATGAATGATGCCCCGCTCGATATGAGAATGGATAATACCAGCGCCCTTACGGCGTGGGTGGTCGTAAACGAGTGGGATGAAGCGGAGCTTGCGCGCATACTCAGGGACTTCGGCGAGGAGAGGTACGCAAGGAGGATAGCTTCGCACATAGTGCAGGAACGGGCAAAAAAGCCGATAGAGACAACATTGGAGCTTGTTGATATTGTCCGCAGCGCAATGCCCGCCGCTGCGCTTAGAGAAAAGCAGCATCCGGCAAAAAGAAGCTTTCAGGCAATTAGAATTGCCGTTAACGATGAGCTCGGAGCGGTAGATCAGATGATAAAAACAGCTCCTGATAAGCTCGCACAGGGAGGAAGGCTGTGCGTTATCAGCTTCCACTCGCTTGAGGACAGGATAGTCAAAAACGGCATAGCCGCAAGAGAAAACGGCTGCACCTGTCCGAGAGAGGCTCCGATATGTATTTGCGGCTTCAAACAGACATTAAAGAGCGTATATAGAAAACCGATAGTGCCGGGAGAGGATGAGCTGAATAACAATCCGCGCGCGAGGAGCGCAAAGCTTAGAGTGGCGGAGAAAGTGTAGGCTTATCAATGAAAACTACCGACGCGGCGTATGAATACAGCAGAAAAAACAAAGCAGAGCGCGAAAAGCGCAGAGCTTCTCCGAAAAAAACAAGGAAAGCGTTTACGGTCGCGCTTTTGCTGGCACTTGCGCTGGCGGCGGCAGCACTTTCTGTAGAGCTTCTCATGTGCCGCGTGGCTCTTACCGAGCAGAATGATCTGAATGTAAAGCTCGGCGCCGAGCTTGATGAACTAAACGAAGAAAACCGGCATCTTGCAATTGAGTATGAGCAGATGATAGACCTCGGCGAACTCGAGGAATATGCGAAAAACGAGCTTGGAATGTGTACAACGGCACAAAAGCAGACAGAGATTATTAAAACGGACACACAGGATAAAGCACAGATAGTCAAACAGGACGGATAAGCTGCATATTTCATTTAGCGGCAATATAGTATGTAACAGTACATATTTGTTGCGAAGGAGCAGTTATGCGCAGATCCGAAAATGTTAATTTGAGCAGCAGCCCGAGCAGGACTATGCTTCGCCGCACACTATTTCTCATGGCAGTGTGCGGCATACTTGCTTTTTTAGTCATAGCGGCGAGACTGTATGTGCTTCAGATAAAAGACCATGATAAATATGAGGAGCTTGCGATAAACCAGCAGCTCAGAGAGACCGGCACATCCGCCGAGCGCGGCACGATATACGACTGCAATATGAATATCCTTGCCATGAGCGCCGATGTGGAGAATGTTTATCTCAGTCCGGCTGAGATAGCTATGTATAACGAGGATCCCGAGCTCATAGCCGATGGGCTTTCAGAAATACTGGGACTTGATAGGCAGGAGATACTCAAGAAGACAGAGAATAACGGCTCGTGGTATGTCACCGTTGCCAAAAAGGTCGAAAAGGAAACCGCCGATAAGGTAAGAGCCTTTAAAAAGGAGCACAACCTCAAGGGGGTTCGCCTTGAAAGCGACACCAAGAGGTATTACCCCTATTCGTCGCTTGCCTGCCATGTGATAGGCTTTGTGGGAACGGATAATTTCGGGCTCGACGGTATAGAAGCACAGTACGACTCAGTGCTGTGCGGCACTTCGGGTAAATATATGCGTGCAACGAATGCCTACGGAACGGATCTGCTTTTTGACCGCTATGAGGGCTACACCGGAGCCGAAAACGGCTTAGACCTTGTAACGACGATAGACCTCGCCATACAGCATTATGTTGAAAAAACGCTGTATCAGGCGGTGGAGGATTACGATATTCAAAACGGAGCCGGAGCCATCGCCATGGATGTGAAGACTGGCAAGATACTTGCAATGGCATCCATAGGCGGGTATGACCTGAATAATTTCCTCGATGTCAGCGATGAGGCGAAGAGCTCCATTGAGCAGGCTCCCACACAGAAGGAAAAGGATCAGCTTCTTGCCGATGCCCAGCGCCTGCAATGGCGAAATAAAACGGTTTCCGATACATACGAGCCGGGCTCGACATTTAAGATAATAACCCTGTCCATGGCGCTCGAAGAGGGAAGCGTCAGCCTAAACGACAGCTTTTTCTGCGGCGGCAGCGTTCAGGTGCCGGGCAGAACAAATCCGGTAAGGTGCTGGAAAACGAGCGGACACGGCTCGCAAACGCTCACGCAGGCGGTACAGCATTCGTGCAACGCTGCGTTTGTCAACATCGGACTTCGCGTGGGTGCAGAAGAGTTTTATAAATACTGCGATGCGTTCGGATTTCTCACGCTCACCGGTGACAGCACCCAGCAGCTCACAGCCAAAACCGGCATAGACCTCGGCGGCGAGAGCGGCAGCATATGGTGGAGCGAGGACACCTTCTACAGCGAAAAGAATAAATCCCAGCTTGCCGCGGCATCGTTCGGGCAGACATTCACAATAACTCCGCTCCAGCTCATAACGGCGGTGAGCGCCTGCGTAAACGGCGGCTACCTCATGCAGCCGTATGTCGTGGAAAGTTTACTGGACTCGGACGGGAATACGGTGTATAATCATAAGCCGACCGTTGTGCGTCAGGTGATAAGCGAGGAAACAAGCAAAACCGTCTGCGGTATCCTCGAACAGGTCGTGGGCGATCCTAACGACGGTACCGGCAGAAATGCCGCCGTTGCGGGCTACCGCATAGGCGGTAAGACCGGCACCTCCGAGAAGGTCAGCTTTGAGGCCCAGACGGGCAAAAAGGAATACATCGTTTCGTTTATCGGATTTGCACCGGCGGACGATCCGCAGATAGCGATACTCGTTCTGCTCGACTCTCCGGGTACCGGCTCGGGAGTGTATGTATCCGGCGGTCAGATGGCAGCGCCGACCGTCGGCAAAATGTTTGCCGACATTCTGCCGTATATGGGTATTGAGCCCGTGTACGATGACAACGCGGAAAAGACTGCCGATAAAGCGGTACCGTCCTTGAAGGGGCTCGGACTGGAGGAAGCAAAGCAAAAGCTTGCGGAAGCCGGATTTGAGTGCAGAGTAATAGGCGGGGGAGGCGCGGTCACCGATCAGCTTCCGGCATCTGGAGCCGTCATTGCCGGCGGCAGCACAGTGATACTGTATGCCGGTGCGAGCCCGTCGCCGGAGCTTGAAACGATGCCGGATATAAGCGGAATGAGCTATACCGAAGCGGCCCAGGTCCTGAGCGGTTACGGATTATTTATAAAGAGCAATACATCGGTCAGCCAGCCGGCAGCGCAGATCGTTGCAACACAGAGCGTCAGAAGCGGCGCGTCGGTAAAGCACGGAACGGTCATTGAAGTAACGCTCCTTGCCGATGATGAGAGTATGCTCGGAAGATATTAGACAAAGGATGATGTGCGATGAGATTATCGGAGCTTATAAAAAATATAGGGGTCATACAGCTTGCCGCTGACGATCAGTGCGAGATCGGGGGGATCAGCTATGACTCCCGCACGACAAAGTCCGGAGATGCTTTCGTTGCAATATCCGGTTTTGAGACCGACGGGTATAAGTACATACCCGCTGCCGTAAAAAACGGTGCAAGCGTTATTATCTGCGACAGAGTGCCGCAGGTGGAAACGCCGTATGTCCTTGTAAGCGACTGCCGTAAGGCGCTTGCATTAGCGAGCGCAAACTATTTCGGTCACCCCGCGGACGAAATGCGAGTTATCGGAATAACCGGCACGAACGGCAAGACGACGACGACTTACCTTTTAAAGCATATGCTGGAGGCAGAGCTCGGTGCAAAGGTCGGACTTGTGGGCACAAACGGCAATATGATAGGCTATGAGTTTATCCATACGGAGCGCACAACGCCCGAAAGCTTTGAGCTTCAGCGGCTTTTCAGGCAGATGGCGGATGCAGGCTGTACCCATGTCGTCATGGAGGTCTCGTCCCATTCGCTCGTTCTGAGCCGCGTTGAGGGTATACGCTTCGCTGCGGGAGCGTTTACGAATCTCACTCAGGACCACCTTGATTTTCACCATACCATGGAGGCGTATGCCGAGGCTAAGGCGAACCTGTTTACCATGTGTGATGTCGGCTGCATAAATGTCGATGACCCATGGTCGGAGAAAATGCTGTCCGCCGCCACGGGAAAAACACTCACATACTCGGCAGCTTCCGATATCGCAGATCTTTTTGCGGACGATATAAGCCTCACGGCATCAGGCGTTTCGTTCAAAGCGCATTACAACGGCAGACTCGCTGATGTGAGCCTTGCAATACCGGGGCAGTTTTCGGTTTATAACGCGCTCAACACCATAGCGCTGGGGCTCGCCCTCGGCATGGAGCTTTCGGACTGCGCCGATGCGATGAAGACCGCGCGCGGCGTAAAGGGCAGGATGGAGGTCGTTCCCACCGACGGAGACTATACGATCTTAATTGATTATGCCCACACGCCGGATGCCCTCGAAAACGCGCTTAAAGCGCTCCGAGCAACAACGAGCGGGAGACTGGTCGCGCTGTTCGGCTGCGGCGGCGACCGAGATAAAACAAAGCGCCCGATAATGGGAGCCATAGCTGCCGACAATGCCGATTTTGTGATAGTAACGAGCGATAATCCGAGAACGGAGGACCCGCAGACCATTATAGACGAGATACTCGTCGGGCTGCGCGGGAAGGAAACTCCTCACAAGACGATATGCGACAGACCTGAGGCGATAAAATGGGCGATTGACAACCATATGCCCAATGATGTAATATTGCTTGCCGGCAAAGGTCACGAGGATTATCAGGTCGTCGGTCACGAAAAGCATCACATGGATGAACGCGAGATAGTCGCACAACACATAGAGAAGAGGAACAAAACATGACTCTAAAGCTGACTCTGGCACTTGTCATGGCGTTTATAACCGCCGTGATAGTAGGAAAATTCTATGTCCCATGGCTCGTGAAAATAAAGGCGGGGCAGGAGATAAAGGAGAACGGACCGACATGGCATATGTCAAAGTCCGGAACGCCTACGATGGGCGGAGTTATCTTCATAAGCGCCTGCATACTCGTTTGCCTTACGGTTGGCTTTGAGTCTATGCGCAGCGGCGATTACACACACATATTCGTTTTGCTGTTCGCACTCGTTTTCGGAGCCATAGGCTTTCTTGATGACTGGGAGAAGCTGCGCAAAAAGCAGAATCTCGGTCTGAGCGCAAAGGCAAAGTTTTTGCTCCAGCTCGCTGCGGCTCTCGTTTTCGTACTGCTTCTCAGAAAGCTTGGGTATCTCTCGACAAGGCTGTATGTGCCGTTCTGGAATGTTGAGGTCTATATTCCGGAGGTCTTGTATTTCATCCTCGCCGCGTTCATAATCGTCGGCACCGTAAATGCCGTTAACATTACCGACGGCGTTGACGGGCTTGCGAGCGGAACTTCTCTTCCGGTGTGCCTGTTTTTTGTTGTCGTAAGCTTCATGTGGGGCGAGCGGTACATGGCTCTCGGCATATTCGCATCGGCTCTTCTCGGCGGTCTTATGGGCTTTCTTGTTTATAACTTCAACCCCGCCAAGGTATTTATGGGCGACACCGGCTCGCTGTTTCTCGGCGGCGCTATAGCGGCACTTGCATTTGCCTATGATATGCCGCTTATACTGATAACTCTCGGCATTGTTTATATAATCGAAACCCTGTCCGATATAATACAGGTGACATATTTTAAGCTCACCCACGGAAAGCGCGTTTTTAAAATGGCGCCGTTTCACCATCACCTTGAAATGGGTGGTTGGACGGGCAAAAAGTGGAAGGAAAAAGAGCTTTTCGCGCTTTTTACTTCTGTGTCCCTGATTTTTGCAATAATTTCATTCATAGGAGTATATAATCGTTTCCAGCTCTGACAACGGAGGGTGCATTTATGCGTTACGGCGGCGCCGAACTCAGGATAAAGGAAACGAAAGATAAAACAGGACGGGCGGGTATGGATATATCCTTTTTCGTTCTTGTAATGGTGCTTCTTACCATCGGGGTAACGATGGTGCTGTCGGCAAGCTTTGCACGGGCATATTTTGATCCGGGCGGCATTACCGGCGGCGATCCTGTGTATTACTTTGTCAGGCAGTTTATTTTTGCTGTCCTCGGCGTAGCCGCAATGATAATATGCTCAAGGCTGCCGATCGGCTTTTATAAAAGGTTTTCGATACCGGTGCTCATTGCCGCGATAGTGCTGCTTATGCTCGTGCCGCTGATCGGTGTGGATGCAAACGGCGCTAAGCGGTGGATAGGCTTCGGTGCGTTCACGATACAGCCGTCGGAGATTGCCAAAATAGGCGTTATTCTATCATTTTCCGTGCTCATATGCCGCAATCGCGGCAGGATGAAGAGCTTCAGATACGGTATTCTGCCTTTTGCGGCAATACTTATGCTCATTGTCGCATTGCTCGTGCTCGAACCGCATTTTTCAGCGTCTATAATCATCGTCGCTATCGGAGGCGTCATGCTGTTTTTGGGCGGCGCAAAGCTCGTGTGGTTTATAGCCGCCGCGGTAGCTGCCGGAGGCGGCATCGCCGTACTGCTCACGCTCTTTCCGTATGCGTCTACCAGGATAACCACATGGCGCGATCCGTTTGCATCGACATCGGACGAGGGCTATCAGATAGTCCAATCGCTGTATTCGATAGGCTCCGGAGGACTTACGGGGCTCGGACTCGGTCAGAGCAGACAGAAGTATCTGTATCTGCCTGAGGAACACAATGACTTTATTTTTTCCGTAGTGTGCGAGGAACTCGGCTTTATCGGCGCGTTGCTAATACTCACGCTGTTCGCGCTGCTTATCATTCGCGGCTATTGGATAGCGCTGCAAGCTGCCGACAGATACAGTTTTCTTGTAAGCGCTGGGATAACCACGCTTCTTGCGATTCAGGTAATTTTGAATGTTGCGGTCGTTACGAATCTTGTGCCGTGCACCGGAATTTCGCTTCCGTTTTTCAGCTACGGCGGCACAGCGCTGCTCATGCAGATGGCTGAAATGGGTATAGTGCTGAGTGTTTCAAGAGGCATCCCATGCAGGGGAGGATGAGATATGAGAATAATATTTGCCTGCGGAGGTACGGCGGGGCACATAAATCCGGCTATCGCTGTTGCCGGCAGGATAAAAGAACTTATGCCCGACAGTGAGTTCCTGTTTATCGGTGCTAAAGGTCAGATGGAGACCGACCTCGTGCCGAGGGCAGGGTATAAGATCGAAACCGTGCGCGTGCGGGCGCTGAGCCGTGATAAAACGCTCGGCGGACTTTTCCACAACATAAGTGCGGTTTGGCACCTTATACGCTCGACAATAATTGTGAAAAAGATAATCAAAAGATTTAAGCCCGATGTCGTCGTCGGTACCGGAGGGTATGTCTGCTATCCTGTGCTCAAGGCGGCATCCATGCTTGGCATACCTACGGCGGTTCACGAGAGCAATGCCGTCCCAGGGCTTACGACCCGTATGCTCTCTAAAATAGTTGACATGATAATGCTCGGCTTTGAAGAGAGCCGAAAGTACTATAAAAATCCCGAAAAAACCGTGGTCACGGGTACTCCGGTACGCGGCGAGTTTTCAAAATACTCAAAGAAGACGGCAAAGGCCGAGCTCGGTATACCGATAGATAAACCGCTTGTCGTGTCGGTATGGGGCTCGCTTGGAGCAGCCAACATGAATGCGGCAATGTGCCAGTTTATAAAGCTTGCGGGAAGTAACGCGGGATTTACGCTCATCCACTCTGCCGGAAGTGAGGGCTATGCCGAAATGGTCACCACGCTTCAGGAGATAGCTCCGGATTACGAAAAAAACGGCATGGATGTGCGGGAGTACATTTACGATATGCCGAGAGTCATGGCGGCTGCTGACATTGTCCTGTGCCGTGCGGGCGCATCAACCATCTCCGAGCTTACATATATGCATAAGCCCACGATATTTGTGCCCTCGCCGTTTGTCACCAACAACCACCAGTTTAAAAACGCCAAGGTGGTCGAGGATGCCGGTGGAGCGCTCATATTCGAGGAGGGCTGGTTTGAGCCCAAAGAGTTGCTGAACGCGGTGAAAAGGATACTTTCATCGCCCGATGAGCTGAACAAAATGTCGGCGGCTATGGAAAAGCTTGCGATGCCCGAAGCCACCAATATGATTTGCGACCGAATTTTTTCCCTTTGCGAAAGTAAATAACAAATCCGAACCTTGCGGAATAGAATGGCATGATTTAAGTTCTTTCTGCGAGGTTTTTTTATGGCAATATGGCATATAAACGGAGGAAAGCGTCTTGAGGGCGCGTGCTTTGTACAGGGCTCGAAAAATGCAGTCCTGCCGATTTTGGCAGCCTCGATCGTGTGCCCGACTGAAACCGACCTGCTGAATGTGCCGCAACTGAGCGATGTTGAAGCTTCGCTTGCGATACTGCGGCAGCTCGGCTGCACCGCCCAGCAGCAGGATAACGATGTGTACATAGATTCTCGCACCATAACCTCAAACGAGATACCGCAGAGCATGATGGAGCGTATGCGCTCATCGGTGCTGTTCATGGGGGCGCTGCTTGCAAGGTGCGGCGAGGTGCGCATGACAGCTCCCGGAGGCTGCAAGCTCGGAGTGCGCCCCATAGATATGCATATCGACGCCATGAGAGCACTCGGCGCAAGCGTGGAGGAACGCGGCTGCGAGATAATATGCAAAGCAGATAAGCTTGTCGGAAATCGCATAAGACTGCCTTACCCGAGCGTGGGCGCAACGGAAAATGCAATGATTGCCGCTTGCGCCGCACAGGGCGAGACCGTAATATCAGGCGCCGCAAAGGAGCCGGAGATCGAGGATCTTCAGGAGTATCTGCGAAAGGCGGGAGCTTATATGAACGGCGCGGGAACATCAGCGATAACCGTGTCGGGATTTTCAGCCGAGCAGCATATAGGCCATCGTATAATGCCCGACAGGATAGCTGCTGCAACACTCCTGTGCGCCACTGCGGCAACCGGCGGCGATGTTGAGCTTAGAGGGGTCGATTTCAGACAATTTTACCGTTTGCAGCACTTCCTAAAACAAAGCGGCTGTGATATAATATCCTCAAAACGCAGTCTCAGACTTGTCTCCGATGGAAAGCTTTCGGCAGTCGGCAGGGTCTCGACCGGACCATATCCGGAGTTTCCTACAGATATGCAGCCGCTCCTGATGGCGGCGCTGTTAAAAGCCTCCGGCAGGACAGAGTTCATTGAGAATGTTTTTGACTCCCGATTTGCGCATACAAAGGAGCTCGCGCGCTTCGGCGCTGATATTTCGGTGGAAAGGCGCAAGGCATCCGTGTGGGGAGTAAGAAGTCTTTCCGGAAGTGTTGTCAGCGCTACAGATCTTCGCGGCGGTGCGGCAATGGTCATTGCGGCGCTGGCGGCGGAGGGCGGCAGCATAATAGTTGACAGCGGGCATATCCGGCGCGGCTATGAATTTTTAGATCACAGGCTCCGAGCCCTCGGTGCTGATATATTTATGGAGTTGTAATATGTCCAATACAAATGATTATTACAGAAAACGCGAGGATCCGTATAAACCCAAGCTAAATCGCAATGTGAACAGACCGCTTACATTTTTTCTTGTCATAGTTGCAATAATATTCATAATGAGTCTCTTCTTTAAGGTATCGCGCATTGAAGTTAGAGGCAACTCCCGATACACCGCCGAGGAGATAATAACCGCTTCCGGCATCGAAGAGGGAGATAACCTGTTTTTCATAAACGGGATCGCTGCCGGAAGCCGCGTGGCGGTAAAGCTTCCGTATGTAGAAACTGTCCAAATAAACAGAGGATTGCCTAACCTTGTTATCATTGAGGTCGTGGAAAGCAGCGCCGTCGGATGCGTCAAGGTAGGCGATGAGCTGTGGTCGGTAAGCAGCAGCGGAAAGTTCTTAAGCAGCATATCTCAGGCTGACAGTGAGCACCTTGCCATGATAAGCGGCATAACCGTTACCGAGGCAGAGGTAGGTGAGCCCATAAATGCAGGCGAAGGAGAAAGCGCCAAGCTAAGCTATCTGATTGACATTTTATATCAGATACAGGCGAGGGGACTCGTCGGAAAGGTGACAGCCATCGACCTCAGCGATGCCGCAAATCCGATGTTCGTCTATGACGGACGCTTTCTCGTAAAGCTCGGTGCAATGGATAACACCGAATACAAGTTTGGCAAGATGCTCTCTGCTGCTTCCAAGCTTTCGGCAGATGATGCCGGTACGATGGATGTTTCCACCGGAGATAAGGTCGTTTTCAACCCGAATTAATACTTTGTTTACATAGCGGTATAAAAATCTATTGACCTATCGTCAAAAAAGTTATAAAATGTTACAAGATGCGAAAAGTGACTTTGGCTGATGCCGGGTCTTTCTAAATAACTGTACTGGAGGAAATAAAATGGATTTCAAAGCCGAGGTTGGCCCTGAAAATGTCGTTACTATAAAGGTAGTTGGTATCGGCGGAGCCGGTAATAATGTCGTTAACAGAATGGTCAAGTCCGGAACTCAGGGCGTTGAGTTCATAGCAGTCAATACCGATAAGCAGGCACTTGCCGTTTCCAGCGCCGATCAGAAGATCCAGATCGGTGAGAAGCTCACCCATGGTCAGGGCGCGGGCTCCGACCCCGAGGTCGGCAAGAAGAGCGCCGAGGAAAGCCGCAATAACATTGCCAAGGCTGTCGAGGATGCCGATATGGTATTCATCACTGCCGGCATGGGCGGCGGCACCGGCACCGGCGCAGCTCCCACTGTTGCCGACATTGCCCGTGAAGCCGGCATACTGACCGTCGGCGTTGTGACCAAGCCCTTCAAGTTTGAGGGCAAGCGCCGCATGGATCAGGCAAACGAGGGCATTAAGGAAATGCTCGGCAAGGTCGATTCTCTGCTGATAATCCCCAACGACCGCCTGAAGTACGCCACCGACCAGAAGGTCACTCTTGCCAATGCTTTCGAGATTGCCGACGATGTCCTTCGTCAGGCAGTTACCAGCATATCCGATCTTATAAAGAACACCGGATTTATTAACCTCGACTTTGCCGATGTTACCTGCATCATGAAGAACGCCGGCTTTGCCCATATGGGCGTGGGTCGCGCGGCAGGCAAGGGCAAGGCGGAGGATGCTGCTCGCATGGCAGTTGCAAGCCCGCTGATGGAGACCTCCATAAATGGCGCGCACGGTGTGCTTATAAACATCACCGGTTCCGAGGACATGGGTCTTGAGGATGTTGAAGCAGCTGCAAACCTCGTTCAGGAGGCAGCGCATCCCGATGCAAACATCATCTTCGGTGCAACATTCGACGAGTCCATGCAGGACGAGATCCGCGTCACCGTTATCGCTACCGGCTTTGAGGAGGCACCCACCGCAAAGCAGCCGGCTCAGCCCGCTGCAAAAGCAGAGCCGACCTTTGAGAAGCAGACCGGTATGTTCACCGCAGCATCCGAAAAGGCTGCCGAAAAGAAGCCTGAGGAGCCTGCAAAGGCTTCTGGTGAGGAAGACCCGTTTGATAGCATCTTCAAGATCTTCAACGCCAACAGCTGATCAAGAAAAATGTAAAACGAGGAGTCATCAGACTCCTCGTTTTTTTGTATATCGAAAACCACTCGCTGGGCGAGTGGTTCAAAAAAGGCTACTGCCGATGAGGAAAAATAAAACTCCCTCTGTTATAGTAGAAATGCGGTCTGGCAACTGCGGCGAAAAGCGCAGAGAGATAGGAAAAATACTGAGGCAGTTGTGCGAATGGAAAAAGGTTACGATTGTAGAGGCGGAGGTGTGTCCGGATCATATTCATATGATTACTTCCTATTAGGAACACTGTAAATACAAGGCTTTTCGGAGCCTACAAACCAGAAAAAATAATATTTGATCTATCACATTACGCAAAAAGCCGTCCGGCATGAAAAACGGGCGGCTTTTTTTCGTGGATAGACGGAAAGGAGGCGCAAAAATAACTACAAAATTTTAGCGTTCAAATTTGTGCAACTTTAACGAAAAGGAGGATCGTAAATGGCCGATGAAAAATTGAATACTGGCCCTGCGGAGAATATTTCCCCGGAGGCCGCCGAGCCTATCACCACACCCGAACAGGCCGCAGCGTCTGAGCCCCAGCAGGAACAGACCGGGCCTGCCATACCTGAGTCCGGCGATGTGGTTGTGTCCTTTGACAAAATCAATGAACTTATGGCGGAAAAGAGGCAGAACGCCCGCGCCGAAGTCGAAAAGTCGGAAACCCCCGAAACGCCAGAGGCGGCAGCCCCCGGAGAAACACCGCAGCCCGCCAATACGGAGGAACCGAAAAAGCCGCGCCGTGGCCGTCCGCCGAAAGCGGAAAAGGCTGCGACTGAAAATCAGAAAGCGGAGAAATCGGCTGGGGCTCGCAAGGGCCGCCCACCCAAGGCGGATAAGGCGGCCCCTGACAAGCCCAAGCCGTCCAAACGAGACAAAGTGTCCCGAAGCGATGGAAAGGCCCCGGATGCCAAGGAGCCCATTAAGCCCGCACAGGATACGGCACTGAAGGAAACTGCTGCTGTGGAACAGACGGCTCCCGAGCCGACTACACCGCCCCGCCCGGTTGAGGAAGGCAAGCTGGTTTATCTGAAACTTTCCGAGGTTCATCCGTTTCACACATTCCGTCCGCACCCCTTTAAGGTACGGGACGATGCGAAGATGCAGGAAATCGTTGCTTCTATCCGCGTAAACGGTGTAATGGTTCCCGGTCTTGCCCGCCCGGAGAAAGATGGAAACGGCTATGAAATTGTAGCGGGCCATCGCCGTACCCACGGCAGTGAGCTGGCTGGACTGGAGGAAATGCCCTTTATCGTCCGTGAAATGACCGACCACGAAGCGGTACAGGCCATGAAGGACAGCAACAAGCAGCGTGACGGGATGCTCCCCAGCGAATTGGCCGCGCTGCTGGAACTCGAGGTTGAGGACATCAAGCATCAGGGCGGGCGGCTGAAAGGTGTTGCGGAAGGCGATGTCGGGAAACGCTCGGTTGAGATTGTAGGCGAGGCGCATGAAATGGAGATGTGCCACCGGGAGGGGCTTTACCAAATCGACCTCTTGAACGGCAGCAAGAACCGCATCACCGACCGGGAGTATTGGGCGCAGAAAAAGGGACAAGCCGCGCTGGACAAGCAGAACGCCCCCATGATTGCCGATGGTATCACGCCCCGGCAGACCAAGTTTGAAACGAACAAGGAAAAGCTGCGGCAGACCATACGGAAAGCCCTTGCCACCGCCGCCAGCTTTGACGAGTTTTCCTCTCTGCTGCTGCGGGAGGGTGTGACCGTCAAGGAGAGCCGGGGGCGGCTGTCCTATCTCACGCCGGACAGGACAAAGCCCATCACCGCCCGGAAGCTGGGCGACGATTTTGACCGCACCGCCGTCCTTGCCGTTTTGGAGCAGAATGCCGCCAGAGCCATAGAAAAGGCCGCAGCCATACCTGAATACCCCTGGCAGGAGAAACGCGGCATACAGCCCGCAAAAGCCCCTCAAACCGCCCCCAAACAGGACGGAGTGCAGCGGCTTGTGGACATTGAGCAGAAAATGGCCGAGGGCAAAGGCCGGGGCTATGAACGCTGGGCGAAGATACACAATCTGAAGGGCGAACTGAAAGCACTGGAAACCAAGCTGCAAGGGAAAAAGGAGTTGCAGCGGCAGGTGTTGGCCTACGCCCAGACCAAGCCCGCCCGCGACGGGTTGAAAGCGCAGAAATCCGAGAAAGCCCGCGCCGCATACCGGCAGGCCCATGAGAGCGATTTTATCATAGCCGACGCAGCCGCCCGGTATTTCAAGGCGCATGGCATTACCAAGCTGCCCGCCCGGAAAGCGTTGCAGGCCGAGATCGAGCAGCTTATCTCCGAGAAAGACGGCCTGTAT
>SFLE01000032.1 GCA_004553495.1 Clostridiales bacterium
TCTCCTTCTTCGCCCATGCCACCCATTCAGCGTTTTCGCTAAATCATTAAAGTATACTCACGAACGATATCCTTGTCAATACTTTTTGCAAAAAAAAGAAGCGGATGTAACTGAAATCAGTTACATCCACTCGATATGGTTGCGGAGGAGGGATTTGAACCCACGACCTTCGGGTTATGAGCCCGACGAGCTACCGGACTGCTCCACTCCGCGATATTCGATTGCTCTCTAAAGCTCGTATATAATACCATAACGCATAGACTAAGTCAATACCCGAGTGCAATTTTTCTCCGACAAAAACCGCAGGAGCGTTTACTCCTGCGGTTTGTCACTATTTATCGCTCCGCCTTGAGTCCGGTTTCGGTCTCGCAAACGGTTATTTACACAGCTCGGCTGCGGTCTTTGCAGCGACGGTTGCGTTATTGAGAACGAGCTGGATGTTGCTCTCGAGCGAGTCGCCGCCGGTGAGCTCGACAACGCGAGCCAGCAGGAACGGGGTGGTCTCCTTGCCGTGGATGCCCTTTTCGCGGCTCTCGGCGATCGCCTGATCTATGGCTGCGTCGATGACCTCCTTGTCCATGGCGTACTGCTCGGGGATGGGGTTGGTAACGAGCATGCCGCCCTTCATGCCGAGACCCTGCTGGGCCTTGAACATGGCGGCCAGCTCCTCGGGGGAGTCGACGCGGTAGTCAACGCCGAAGCCGCTGCGGCGGGTGTAGAACGCGGGAAGCTCGTCCGTGCCGTAGCCTATAACGGGAACGCCCTTGGTCTCGAGGTACTCCAGCGTAAGACCGAGGTCGAGAATGCTCTTTGCGCCGGCGCACACGACCATGACGGGAGTGCTGCCGAGCTCTTCGAGGTCGGCGGAAATGTCCATCGTAGTCTCTGCGCCGCGGTGTACGCCGCCGATGCCGCCGGTGGCGAAAACGCTTATGCCAGCCATATGCGCGATGATCATGGTGGTGGTGACGGTGGTAGCGCCGTCGGCTCCGCGGGCGACTATTGCAGCCATGTCGCGGCGGGATGCCTTTGCGACCTTGCGTCCGGACTTGCCAAGGTACTCGATCTCCTCAGCGGAAAGACCCGCCTTGAGTCTGCCGCCGATGATGGCGATGGTCGCGGGAACCGCGCCGTTATCGCGTATCGTCTTTTCCACAAGCATTGCGGTCTCGACATTTTTCGGGTACGGCATACCGTGGGATATTATCGTGCTCTCCAGCGCGACGACGGGCTTGCCTTCGGCTAAAGCCTGCTTAACTTCGGGAGAGATGTCAAGATACTTGTTCATAGGGCTTAACTCCTTTATTATTTTTTGAAATGTGAATTATACACATCCATCGTTCCATTGTCAAGTCTTTTTCGGAGGCGTTTTTTCAGAGGCGTTTTTTCAGAGACGCATTCAGACTGTACCTATACGGTAATTGCGTCAGCCCGACCGGTAACTGCAGGCAAAACCGTCGCAGCGGGCGAGTATTGCTTGCCCGCATATTTGCAGCTTGTTATTGTCGAGATGGCGCAGCAAAATCAATTGCCATTCTCGATAACGCAATGCCCGCTACGGCGAGTGGCTGGCTTCCCCTTGAGGGGAAGCTGTCAGCGTAAGCTGACTGATGAGGTGAGAATATATTTCGGCGCAAGCCGCTCAATATTGATGCCTTCGGCACGATTTGAATACACCTCATCCGGCTCGCTATGCTTGCCACCTCCATTTACACAAGGGCGGCAAGGGCGCGAGCTGTTATCCATTGCTTATTTTCTTCATCCAGCACTTGTGGCACATTGCCACATAGCTGTCGTTGCCGCCGAGGAACACCTGATCGCCGTGGGTGATGACGCGGCCGTTTGCGTCGATGCGCGCGTTGACGGTGGCTTTTCTGCCGCAGGCGCAGACGGTTTTTATCTCGGTGATGGAGTCGGCAAGCTCCATTAGCCTGCGCGAGCCGGGGAAAAAGTGAGTGAGAAAGTCGGTGCGCAGCCCGAAGCACAGCACCGGCAGATCCTCATCGTCAACGAGCGCGCGCAGCTGCTCTATCTGCTCGGGCGTGAAAAACTGCGCCTCATCTGCTATTATAACATCGTGCGTTCCGGCGCTTTTATACGCCTCTATTATATCCTGCTCGGGCGTTATCACCTGCGCGGAGCGCTTCAGACCGATGCGGCTGCGCACGATGTCCGCGCCGTCGCGGGTGTCGGTGCTCGGCTTTATGAGCCAAACGCTCATGCCGAGCTCCTCATAGTTAAACTGCGTTATCAGCGCCTGAGCCGATTTCGACGAGCCCATTGCGCCGTATTTGAAATATAGCTTTGCCATGTCCTTCTCCCAAACTAATTCTTTGCCAAGTGCGCACGCACGCGCTCAAGCACCATGTCCAGCGCGACCTGATTGTGTCCGCCCTCGGGGATTATTATATCCGCCTTGCGCTTGCTCGGCTCGACAAACTGCTCGTGCATGGGCTTAACGGTGGTCAGATACTGGTTGACGACGCTTTCAAGACTGCGGCCGCGGTCGCGCACATCGCGCACTATGCGCCTGAGTATGCGCACATCGGCGTCCGTGTCAACGAAGATCTTTATATCCATCAGGTCGCAAAGCTCCTGGCTCTGAAATATCAGCAGTCCCTCGACGATGATAACGCGCGAGGGCTTGACCGTGATGGTTTTTTCGGCGCGGTCGTGGATGGTGTAGTCGTATGTAGGGCTGTGGATGGTCTCGCCCGCGCGCAGCTTTTTGAGATCCTCTATGAGAAGCTCGGTGTCGAACGCGTCGGGGTGGTCGTAGTTGAGCTTTGCGCGCTCCTCATAGCTCATGCCGTGGTGGGCTTTGTAGTAGTTGTCATGGTAAATGACGCTGACATTGCCGCCGAAATGCTGCATGATCTTTCTGGTGATGGTGGTCTTGCCGCTGCCTGTGCCGCCGGCTATGCCGATGACGATTATGCTGTTATCGCTCATATCCATTCTCCCGTGTATATTTTTCGGTTACATCTTATCACACATGGCTCCCGCTTGCAACAAGCTCGGCGAGTTTGGCCGCGTAAAATAAAACCTCAGTTTCCGGTTTACAATGCGCGTGGATTAATGTATAATATTACAGCAATTTTGGCTAAGGAATGATAAAATGATAGAGTTTGAAGAGTATAAAGGAAAATTGAACGGCTTAAAGCCCACGCTTGACTCCCTGCGCGAGGCGCTGCACCTCGAGGCTGCCGAAAAGGAGATCGAGGAGCTCGAGGGTCAGAGCGCGCGCGACGGCTTCTGGAACGATGTCGAAAATTCGCAGAAGGTGCAAAAAAGGCTCAAGCAGCTCAAGGGCAAGGTCGAGAACTATGATAAGCTCTGCTCCGGCTGGGACGATCTGATGACGCTGTGCGAAATGGCCATCGAGGAGGACGACGACTCCATGCTGCCCGAGCTCCAGAGTGAGTATGCCGAGTTTGAGAAGAAGCTCGAGGAGACCCGCCTCGGCACCCTGCTCACCGGCGAGTACGACGCCAACAACGCCATCCTCACCTTCCACGCAGGCGCCGGCGGCACCGAGGCACAGGACTGGACGCAGATGCTCTACCGCATGTACAATATGTGGGCTGATCGCCACGGCTACACCGTCAAGCTAATGGACTACCTCGACGGCGACGAGGCGGGCATAAAGAGCGCTACCATTATGATAGAGGGCGAAAACGCTTACGGCTTCTTAAAGAGCGAGCACGGCATACACCGCCTCGTGCGCATATCGCCGTTTGACTCGTCGGGCCGCCGCCATACTTCGTTTTCCGCGATCGAGGTCATGCCGGAGATAAGCGACGATAATGAGATCGAGCTGCGCGATGAGGACATCAAGATGGATGTCTACCGTTCCTCCGGCGCAGGCGGTCAGAAGGTCAACAAGACCTCGTCGGCGGTGCGTCTTACGCACATCCCCACCGGCATCGTCGTCTCGTCTCAGGTCGAGCGAAGCCACTTCCAGAACCTCGAGAACTGCCGCAATATGCTGCGCGCGCGTCTTGCCGAGATCAAGGAGCGCGAGCACCTTGAAAAGATAAGCGACATTAAGGGCGTTCAGCAGAAGATAGAGTGGGGCAGCCAGATCCGCTCGTATGTTTTCATGCCGTACACGCTGGCAAAGGACCACCGCACCGGCTTTGAAAACGGCAACATCCAGAATGTCATGGACGGAGATATAGACGGCTTTATAAATGCCTATCTCGCAATGAAGGCGGCTAACTGAGCCGGTAAGCAAATATAGAAAAAATAAGTGCGATGCATTATTTTGCATCGCACTTATTTTTTCGCTCCGCCTGCTGCGCAGGCACGAAAGTTATTTAAAAATGCTCGTTGTGCCGAGATATGCGGCGATATTGGTAACCAGACCGTGCTCAAAGCTGAGCTCTATCGTCACCTGACCGCGGTGAGCGCGGCACGAGTTGAACCCGCCGCCCTGCATGGTGTAGCCCGAGTCGAGCAGAGTCGTTTTCGCGTCGAGCTCATCATCGCCTACGCGGATGCCGAGCACGGAATAATACTTCTCGGACGAGGAAAAGCCGATGACCTTGTATCCGCCGAGCCCGCTGTCGGGATGGCTGCCGAGGTAGTAGCGCGTGTCGGTGCCCTTTGCGGATATGCCGCTGCCGCGCTCGTCGGAAAACCATCGGTAGCGACCCTCGTCATACGCCTTTGCGTCGTCAAGGCTTCTGACATAGTCGATGCTGCTGCCGAGCCGCCAGTCCATGAGCGAGCGCGAGTTAAACTGCGCAAGCTCTATCGTGCCGAACCACGAGAAAACAAGCGCGAGCACGAGCGCGGCGGCAAGGATTATTATAACGGCAAGCTTTATTGTCTTTTTCGGTATTTGTTTCAAACGCTGCATTGTAAAACAGACTCCCAAACGATCGGATAATCAGCAACATAATACATTTAATAAAAACAAAAGTCAAGATTGTGTGTATACTCCAAGGCATCCCCTTGAGGGGCTCGCTCGCCGCGAGAGGCAATGCGCCGTCTACATCGGCGGTTAGTTTACCTGCGTTGTCACGGTAACGCACTGCGGAAAATGTTTCTGCCCATGGCTTCCCCTTGAGGGGAAGGCTTTTTGCGACTTGTTATTATCGAGATAATGCAGAAAAATCAATTGCCGATCTCGGTAACGCAATGCCCGCCGCGGCGGCGAAAAAAGCCTTTGACATTTTTGCAAAATCTGATATAATCCCAAGCGTTGAGTAGCGAAAAAGCGTAAGTCCAAACCGGACTTGCGCTTTTTTAGTGTCGTTTTTTCGCACTTACCCATATATATATCTTGGCTGTCCCGACCGGAGGGCGCCGACAAAACCGATGTATTCCCGCACTGCAATAGTACGCAGACTGCTGAGGTGAAAGCCCCCACAGGCTCCCTTGCGTAAATGGAGCTGTCAGCCGCAGGCTGACTGAGGGATCGTCTTTTCGCGCCTGCGGAAGCGGTTATTATGTCAGCCCGACCGGTGAGTGCGCAATGTGCGAGTGCATAGTAAAAAAGGAGAAGAACATGAAAGAGATCAAACTGAAGCCACTGGCAGCGAGCATACTTTCGCTTTCGCTGCTGACCGTAATGGCGGGAGCGGCGGTCGCGCCCGCGCTGGAGGTGATACGCGAATACTTTTCCGATGCCGGCACCATGGCGGTACAGCTCATCGTGAGCATGCCGGCGCTGTTCATCGTTATCACCAACCTGTTTTTCAGCCGCCTTGCGAGCAGGTTCGGCTCCAAAACGCTGGTGATGTTGGGACTCGTGCTGTACACCGTCGGCGGCTGCTGCGCGGGACTGTGCAGTTCGATAGCTGCGGTGCTGGTGCTGCGCGCGCTCGTGGGCGTGGGCGTCGGCATCATCATGCCGCTGTCCACGGGGCTTCTGACCTATTACTTCCCTCCGGAGAAGCGTGAGGGACTCATGGGCCTGTCGTCGGCGGCAAATCAGCTCGGCGGAGTTGTCGCAACGCTGCTCGCGGGCGTGCTTTCGGGCATAAGCTGGCGCATGAGCTTTCTCGTATACATCATGGGTCTTATAAGCATCGTGCTGTGCCTTGTTTTCATGCCAAACGACCGCATCGGTTCGCCCCAGCAGCCCGGTAAGACGGGCTCGAGCGGTGTATGGCGGCGCAACTTCTGGCACATTGCCGCGATGTTCCTGCTCATGACCGCGTTTTTCATTTACCCCGCCAACTTTGCCATCGTGACCGCGGCGGAGGGGGCCATACCAATGTCTCTGTGCGCGCCCATCATGGCGGGGCTCGACCTCGTCGCGTTCGCGGGCGGGCTTGCGTTCGTGCACATTAAGCGCGGCATCGGCAGGTACACCCGTTTTGTCGCGCCTGCGGCGTTTTTGTGCGGCTACTGTCTGCTGGCATTTGTCGGCGGCTGGGTCGGAACGCTTGCGGGCTGTGCGCTCGTGGGCTTTGCAAACGGTGTGGGCGTGCCGTGCATCATCTCGGCGGCATCGGCAAACGAGGGCAGAGATGCCGCGACAACGGTCATGCCGATGATCTCGGCATCCCTGTATCTTGCGCAGTTTGTAAGTCCGTTTCTGCTCTCGCTCGTCTCGGGCATCGTGCCGGACGCGCTGCGCCTGCCGTACTATCTTGCCGCAGCCGTCAGCGCCCTGCTGCTGGTCTGCTCCGCGTTTGAAAACAACTGAATGGACCATTGGCTCCGTTGCGTAAAGGGAGCTGTCGGCGTAAGCCTGACTGATGAGGTGGAATCATATCCTCGGCGCAAGCTGATACAATCAGGCAACTAAAAGAACACCCCGAGGGGTGTTTTTTATTAGTCTTCGTCAGTGAGCGTCATGCCGAGACTAAGTATATATTCGTCGCATTTGTCTACGAGGAGCTTGCCGTTTGTCATCGGCAGACCGACAAAGTCAGCGGCGAGCGGAACGCTGCCGGAGTTGGAGCCGTCAAGCTCGCCAAAATAAAAGGCAAAGCTTAGGTGCGGCTCGGAGGTCTTTACCTCGCTGAAATCTAAATACATTATCTCGCGCGATACATTCGCGGCTTCTACCTGTTCGGCGTATTTGGAGCCGTCAGCCTTCAGGTCCTCGTAGGAGGCATTGGTGGAGGGGACATACATTGCGCCGTCGATTCTTGCCACTTCGTTCGAGCCCTCGCGGTACCATATGTTGATATAAATACCGTCCTTGCTGTTGTTCACAAGCTCATATGATTTGTAGTGGCGCGGTGTTTCAGCCTTGACGGCTTCGGTCTGCTCGGGCTCTGTACTGCCGTTATCGGCGCTTTTATTGCCTCCGTTGTCGGTGGAGCCGTTTCCGCAAGCCGCCATGGATGCCATCATCATAACGGCAAGCAGAAACGCCATAAACTTTTTGTACACTTGCAGTCTCCTTTAAATATTTTGTGTTTTGTGTGGTATGCGTTAATCTCTGCGGACCTTTCAAAACCCACCGTCGGGGATCACCTCGCTTTCCGTATCGCGCAAGTGTCAAAAAGTGTACATTTTGATAGTGATACCCAAACACACTATTGTTTGACAAATTCGTACATAAAAGATGCTAATTATGCGCGAATACTTGCCATTATGCCAAATATACAGTATCATAACATAAGTTAATTGCGGCTATCAAAATGTACACTTTTTGATAGTAATAACAATGCATTAAAAAAGCAGAAGCGATTTTTCGCTTCTGCTTAAATTTTTCTTCGGTCTCAGCCGATAATAAGAGTGTTCATAATTGCGAGCATTTCGGGGTTGGTGCGCAGCTTTATGCGCTCCTCCTCGCTGTCGTCGCCCATGAGAACGACAGTAACGAGCACATAGTCCGCAGTGGAGTCGGCTGCGGGGAACGCCATGCAGTAGCTGCCGCCGTTTGTGTAGCAAATGCCGCTCACGCCGCTGAAGCTGACCTTGCCGAAGTTTTTGTAATGCTCGGCAACGGATTTCTCCAGCTCTGCGAAGCCCTCGCCGTGGTAGTAGGGGGCATATTCTATCTGCATCGCAAAATCGTCGGCGTAGATTACCGCGACATGGGAGTCGCCGGTGTCGGAAACGAAGTCCTCGGACACGACGGCGAACGAGTGCTTATCTCCGTCGTAGCCGACGCTTACGCTGATCTCGCGCGCATCCTTGTAGCCGCTTGCGAATGTGTAAACGCCGGTCTGGGGATTTTTGATGGTAAACTCGGCCTTCTTTGCGCCGGCCTTAGCCGCCGGAGCCTTTGCCGCCTTGGGAGTCGCCGCGGGCTTTTTGCCGCCGCCCTTGCCTTTGAGCGCCAGAGCCGCGCCTGCTGCCGCCGCTGCTGCGATAGGTGCGATAACGAGCCATTTTTTCATTGTATCTACCTCCATATATTTTTGCTGTTTTTTTTAATTTTACCCCATCATGGGGCGGGTAGTCAAGCGCATTGACTACAGCGCCGACATTTGGTACAATTTCATGGAATGCATCGGCGCAGGAGTTGAGCGGAAGCCAACGATCCCTCAGTCAGCCTGCGGCTGACAGCTTCCCCTCAAGGGGAAGCCACGGGCAGAAGCGTTGGCTGCAAGCCGGAGGGATTGTCTGCTGAACCTTGCTGCGCACTTGCGGCAACAAGGTAGGGGCGAGCATTGCTCGCCCGCTGTTATGGTTTTGCCGGTGCTCACCGGTTGGGACACCGGATATATATGTATAGGCAGGCGCGTCGATGCGCCTATGAAAAGGATAGGAGTGAGCCGTATGGCGGTTTTGATGGACGGAAAAAAGCTTGCGGAAAAGCTGTGCAGCGAGGTCGCGGAGGCGGCGGGAAAGCTCGCGCGCAGACCGTGTCTTGCGGCGGTGCTCGTCGGCACCGATCCGGCATCGCAGATATATGTGCGCAACAAGGAGCGCGACTGCCAAAAGTGCGGCATTGACAGCAGGAGATATGACCGCGACGAAGCCGTGAGCGAGGCGGAGCTGCTCTCGCTTATCGCCGACCTCAACGCCGACGACACGGTGGACGGCATCCTCGTTCAGCTTCCGCTGCCGGAGCATATCTGCGAGCGCAATGTCATAAACGCGATCGACCCCGACAAGGATGTTGACGCGTTCCACCCGATAAATGTCGGCAAAATGGTGACCGGACAGGCGCACCTGCTGCCGTGCACGCCCGCGGGCATCATGGAAATGCTGCGCGAATACGGCATCTCGCCGGACGGCAAGCACTGCGTCATCGTTGGGCGCAGCAATATCGTCGGCAGACCCATGGGTATGCTCATGCTCAACGCCGATGCCACCGTGACATACTGCCACCGCCGCACCCGCGACCTCGCGGCGCTTACGCGCATGGCGGATATACTCATCGTTGCTGCCGGATGCCCGCGGCTCATAACGGGCGATATGGTGCGCTCCGGCGCGGTGGTCATTGATGTTGCGATGAACCGCGACAGCGAGACCGGACGGTTTTTCGGCGATGTGTGCTTTGACGAGGTCGAGCCCAAGGCGGCGTTTATAACGCCCGTGCCCGGCGGCGTCGGACCGATGACGCGTGCGCAGCTCATGCGAAACATCCTCGAAGCCAGCCGCAGCCGCCAGAGTTGAATAGTGTCGTGCGGCTAACGCCGAGATATAATTCCACCTCATCGGTCAGGCTTACGCCTGACAGCTCCCTTTACGCAAGGGAGCCAAGGCGCGAGCAAACAATGTGCAGATAAAAAGAGCAGACCGGAGACCGGTCTGCTAAACAGGGTTGTGGGATAAAGATATGAGCCGCGGTCTTGCCCTGCAAGACCTTTTGGATAAGCTGTGCTTAGATAATACAGCGTTTGCGGGCTCTTGTAAAGAGCGAACGGACACTACTTTTGTCGAACGCAAAATTTCCGCAAATAAATTTTTCCCGCGCGGGAATACTGAGTGGGAAAGGAGTGTTTGCAGGATGATAATCGACCGCATAGCGCTTATTCTGACCATAATCGGCGGCATAAACTGGGGCAGCATCGGTCTGTTCCGTTTTGATATTGTCGCATGGATATGCGGCGGACAGACCGCAACGGTCAGCCGTGTTATTTACACGCTCGTCGGACTTGCCGCGCTTTGGTGCATTTCCATGCTGTTCCGCCACGACGCATTGCCCGATGAACAATAAACAAAAACCTCCGTTCGATCGAACGGAGGTTTTTCAATGTTAAGTAATTTCTTACTTGATCTCGACTGCTGCGCCGACTGCCTCGAGCTGAGCCTTGAGAGCCTCTGCGTCTTCCTTGGAAACGCCTTCCTTGACAGGAACGGGAACCTTCTCGACGAGAGCCTTTGCGTCTGCCAGACCCAGACCGGTGATACCGCGGATCTCCTTGATGACCTTGATCTTCTCTGCGCCGAAGCTGGTCATGACGACATCGAACTCGGTCTTCTCTGCAACTGCCTCTGCTGCGCCGCCTGCTGCGGGTGCTGCTGCTGCGACTGCGGAAACGCCGAAGGTCTCGCAGATCTCGTCAACGAGCTCCTTGAGCTCAAGAACGGAAAGAGCCTTGATCTCATCGATCATGGCGGTGATTTTTTCGCTTGCCATTATAATTTCCTCCAAATTTAATGTTTAGTGCAGCTTACTCTGCTGCTTCTGCGGGAGCGGCTGCGCCGCCCTTCTGCTCTACGACCTCGCTCAGGCATACTGCAAGACCGCCGATGATGGCGTTCAGAGAGCCTGCCAGCTTGGAATACAGGTCGTTCTTGCTAGTGAGTGCAGACAGTGCAACTATCTCCTGCTCACTGAGGATCTTGCCCTCCATGAAAGCTGCCTTGACATTGAACTTGTCGCCGAGCTTCTTGGAGTAGTCATTGATGATGCGGAACGGTGCGATGGGGTCATCGCTGCTGGTTGCCAGAGAAGTGCTGCCGTTGAGGACGGGATCGAGCTCGCTCATGCCGACCTTGTCGATAGCAATTCTGGTCAGGGTGTTCTTGACGACGGTGTAGTCAACACTCTCCTTGCGCATCTCGGTACGAAGAGCCGTATCCTCTGCCACGGTGATGCCCTGGTAATCTACAAAGATACCGGCGCTTGCCGCGTTGATGCGCTCGACGAGGGCTTCTACTATCGCCTGCTTCTCGCTGAGAACTTTTGCGTTAGGCATGTGTGTTTTTTCACCTCCACACTAATGTTCACGCTCGTAAAGAAAACCTCCCCGTCCGTGGACAGAGAGGCTGTAAGCAATCAAAACTATTGATGCTATCCTCGGCAGGATTTACTCCTTGCGGAACCTGCTGTCTTTGGAGCGCTCGACTATAATATCAGTAATATCCCCATTTGTCAAGTTTTTTTAGAGGCGTTTTTCCGCAGTTACGAATACGGTTATTGCGGTGTCCCGACCGGAGATATATGCATAGGTAGGTGCGCCAAATCGCCACTAAAAAAACCGAAAAATCACGGACGGGGGAGTCCGTGATTTCCGGTTACATAAATAAAGAAGAGGTTGAACAAAAGCTCGCGCCCGGTGTATCAGGCTTATCACGCTTTGTGATCATAATATACCCCATACGCGAACGCCTTTCCGCTCCAAACAGACCGCCTTTGGCTCCGAAACGGCTATTGTTCCATCTTGGCTGCTTGATGCTTTATCGCCTGAAACGACTCGTCGCTTATGACATGCTCCATCTTGCACGCGTCCTCAGCCGCGACCTCGGGGTCAACGCCGAGCATGGTCAGATACTTCGTGAGCATGGTGTGACGCTCGTAGATCTTTTCGGCGACCTCTATGCCCGCGCCGGTGAGACTCAGATGCCCCAGCTCGTCAACAACGAGATAGCCGCCGTTTTTCAGCAGCCCTACCGCGCGGCTTACGCTCGGCTTTGAATAGCCCATGTATTCGCCGACATCTATCGCACGCACATCTTTGTACTTTTTCGATAAAACATATATCGTTTCGAGATACATCTCGCCCGATTCCTGCAAATTCATTGATCCATTCTCCAATGCTTATATTAATACAATATACAATATAGCACGATATTTTAAACTTTTCAAGCACATTGGGTTGCTCTTTGCTAACTCCTATCTGCGCGCTCGGATATTATGCACAATTTCGGGGGTTAGCGGGGGCTAACTAATTGTGCAACTCTCCAAACCTTTAGTTAAGGTATTGACATTGCAAAAATCGATGATATTATTCAGGTAGTTAGCGAGAGCTAACTTTAGTTTGCATCCTCAGTTAGCAGATGCTAATTGGCTGGAGAAAGGACATAGAATGATGCCTTTAACGCTTGCCGCTATCGGCGAAGAGAATACGATACAGCGTATTGCCGGTAAGCCTGAGGTGAAGAAGCACCTCGAAAACCTCGGCTTTGTTGTCGGGGGAGATGTAAAAGTGTTGACTGCCGTTGGCGAGAATGTCATCGTCAAGGTCAAAGAAGCCAGGATCGCCATAAGTGCGGAAATGGCTCAGAAAATATATGTGTGAGGAGCAGAAACATGAAGACTCTGAGAGACGTTAAGATCGGCGAGACCGTGACCGTCAAAAGACTCCATGGCGAAGGCGCGATAAAGCGCCGCATCATGGACATGGGTATTACCAAGGGCGCTGAGGTCTATGTCCGCAAGGTCGCTCCCCTGGGCGATCCCATCGAGCTCACCGTTCGCGGCTATGAGCTTTCGCTGCGTAAGGCAGATGCAGAAAAGATCGAGGTGGAATAATGGAAAAGAACATTAAAATTGC
>SFLE01000055.1 GCA_004553495.1 Clostridiales bacterium
CTTGAGCCCGCTCAAGCGGATCAGGCGGCGAAGGTCGGGCGCGCAGCGGCAGGCCTTCACAAGTTCGAGTCTTGTATCGTCCACCAAAAAACCTACAGCTTATTTGAGCTGTAGGTTTTATTTTTGCCCCGAAGCTGTCGGCGTAAGCCGACTGATGAGGTGACAATAAATCACGGCGCAAGCCGCACGGCTTTTGATGATTGATTTTGCATCGAATTTTATGTATAGTAGGGGAGTACTGCAGATATGGCAAAGGAGGCGGCAACATGCTATCAAGGTTCAAGATAAGCTCGGAAAACTATGATATATCCTGCAAGCTGCTTGCACCCGACGGCGAGCCTGAGCTTGTGGTCATAGGCGTTCACGGCTTCGGCGGCGATAAGGAGAGCTCCGTTCTTGCGGCTTTGGGCGATGAACTGAGCCGGAGAAATTCCGCGCTTTTGTGCTTTGACTTTCCCGCCCACGGCGACAGCGAGGCAGAGGACAGCTGCCTGCGGGTCGATAACTGCAAAAACGATCTGCTGCGCGCCGTGGAATATGTGAAAAAGCGTTTTCCGAACAGCCGCCGCGGAATATTTGCCACGAGCTTCGGCGGATACATAGCGCTTCTGTGCTCGCAGCATTTTCGGGGAATGCGCGTTGTGCTCAGAGCTCCTGCGGTCAACATGGCGGAGACCTTCGTAAGATGCATTCTCCCCGTCACGAAGGAGGAGTTCCTCAAAAACGGCGGCGCGGTGTGCGGGTTCGAGCGCAAAATGCTCGTACCGGTCGATTTCTATGAGGAACTGCTCAGGGAACCGGTGATTGTACCCGAGTACCCCTTGACCGTTATCATGGGCACCGACGATAATGTTGTGCGCTACGAGGATATTGAGCGCATGAGCAGGGAAAACGGCAATGTTGAGCTAGTTCCTGTGCAGGGCGCCGACCACCGCTTCAAGCGCACCGGCGATCTTGAGCTCATCGTGCGCGCCGCCATAGAGCGGTACGGGGTTTAACAGAGAAAGAAGAGCCAAAAGCCCTGAAATGTCAAGGCTTGGAGGATTTTGAAGGGATATAAAAGCAATGACAAAAATCTTATTCGTGTGCCACGGCAATATCTGCCGCAGTCCGATGGCGGAATATGTGATGAAGCACCTCGTCAGGGAATCCGGACGCGAGGCGGAGTTCGAGATAGCCTCCGCCGCAACGAGCACCGAGGAGATCGGAAACGATGTCTACCCACCCGCGCGGCGCGAGCTTTTGTCGCACGGCGTTGAGTGTCCCAAACGCAAAGCCCGCCGGCTTACCCGCCGCGACTTCGACGAATACGATATGATAATCGGCATGGACGAGGAGAACCTTTACAATATGCGCCGCATATGCGGCGACGGCGACGCAGCGAAAATAAGCCTGCTGCTCGATTTCACCGACCGTCCGGGCAATGTCGCAGACCCGTGGTACACCAGAAATTTCGCCGAAACATGGCGCGATGTCTGCGAGGGCTGCCGGTGCCTGCTGAAACGACTGTGACTGTTATATTTTGTTGACAAACGCCGCCCCCGGTATATATAATGTACGGGATAACTTCGTAAAGGGGGATGCTGCTTGGGCAAGGGCGGAAAACACCTGAACACTGGTTCCAACAAGAAAAGAAGCGGCGCCCACCTCTCGGAGAGAGAACGGCAGCGCGAGGCGAGGAAGCACTCCCGCGCAAGGTATCGCAAAAGCCGCCTGCGCACCGGCGCGCTGCAGATGGTCGTCATGCTGCTGCTGTGCGTTTTGATGATCTCGCCCCTGCGGAGCTGCATAATAAGCGACGACGACTATGTCGGCTATGCCGCGGCAAAGCAGACCGCGCTCGCCGATGCCGGAATAACACAGGACAAGGCGAAAAACCTGTCCGCGGAGATGATAAAAATAAACGACACGGTGTGCTATAAAGTGCAGTTCACCGGCTCGGTAACGGACTATCGGTACATAATCGACGCAAGCTCCGGCAATATAATCGGACAGAATTTTTACAGGACCGAAGGATAGCGGGGCGCCCTTGGGCGCCACGCTTTTTGGCTATATGCTCAGTAAGAGCCCGCGGCAGCGGCGGGCATACGGACATTAAGTACAAAAAACATGGTGTATTAGGAACATATTGTGGTTGCAATTTGTGAAAAAATGTGCTACACTAATCACACTATTGTGAAGTGGCGCGCCCGCGTATGGCGTGAAACCGATTTGTAAACGCTCGACACCGCGATTTTACCGGCGCGGTGTCAATCGTGATAAATTAGTCAATCATATTTAAAGGAAGGAAGAACCATATGATGAACGAAAAGTACGCACCCCTATTTACTCCGTTCAAGATCGGCAATGTCGAGATCAAAAACCGCATTGTCCAGTGTTCCATGGGCGGTACCTCTCTGTTTGGCTGGCTTGAG
>SFLE01000014.1 GCA_004553495.1 Clostridiales bacterium
TACATATTTAAACATGGAGAACTGAGCATGGACGCAAAAAAAGAGATTGAAAAGCTCCGCGAGGAAATTGAATATCACAATAGGCTGTACTACGTTAATGATGCACCTGTCATATCCGATTATGATTACGACATGCTCATGGTGAGGCTTACAAAGCTTGAAGAGGAGCACCCGGAACTTATAACCCCCACATCTCCCACGCAGAGGGTAGGCGGCAAGGCTCTTTCACAGTTTACGCCTGTGCACCATCAGGTGCCGCTTGAAAGCCTGAGCGATGTGTTCTCGTTCGATGAACTCGCTGCTTTCGGAGAACGCATGGATCAGGCGCTCGGCAAGAACAGAGAATTCTGCGTGGAACCTAAAATTGACGGTTTGTCGATGTCACTTGAGTATGAAAACGGATATTTTGTCCGCGGCGCAACACGCGGCGACGGCGTTACCGGCGAGGACGTTACAGAAAACCTCCGCACGGTTCGCAGCCTTCCTATGCATTTAGTCGATGCACCGGAGTACCTTATTGTCCGCGGCGAGGTTTATATGTCTAAAGCCGTGTTCAATGAGCTTAACGCCGAAAGAGAGCTGAACGGAGAGGCGTTGCTTGCAAATCCGCGCAATGCGGCTGCCGGCTCGATCCGCCAGCTCGACCCGAAGGTTGCGGCGTCTCGCAAGCTCGATATAGTCTGCTTTAATATGCAGTTTACAGACGGCGAGCCGTACGGCACACACGCCGAAACGCTTGACGCAATGAAGCACATGGGCTTTCCTGTCGTGCCGTATAAGCTGTGCAGCACGATCGAAGAATGCTGCGAGAGAATCGATTGGATCGGTCAATCGCGCGGCGAATTTGCGTATGATATCGACGGAGCCGTTATAAAGATCAACTCACTTGCGCAGCGTGCCTCTCTCGGCAGCACGGCAAAATTCCCACGCTGGGCAGTAGCCTACAAATATCCGCCCGAGAAAAAGGAAAGCCGCGTTATTGATATCGTCGTTCAGGTCGGCAGAACCGGCGTTTTAACACCAAAAGCCGTCATTGAGCCGGTGCGCCTTGCCGGAACTACGGTCAGCAATGCAACGCTGCACAATCAGGATAATATTGACCGGCTTGACATAAGGATCGGTGATACCGTTCTTGTTCAGAAAGCCGGAGAGATCATCCCCGAAGTGCTTGCGGTCAGCAAAGATAAGCGCCCCGACGGAACCGAACCATTTAAAATGCCGTACTTTTGCCCCGAATGCGGCGCACCTGTCATGCGTGACCCGGACGGAGTTGCAATAAGATGCACAAGTCCCGAGTGTCCGGCCCAGCGGCTTCGCAATCTCGCTCACTTTGCCTCTCGCGAGGCAATGGATATTGAGGGACTCGGTATCTCCGTATGTCAGGCACTTATAAACAGCGGCCTTGCTGTTAGCCCTGCCGAGCTGTATTCGCTTGATGCGCAGTCGGTTGCTCGGCTCGACCGTATGGGCGAAAAATCGGCCGAGAACCTTATTAATGCCATCGAAAACAGCAAGAGTGCCGGCCTTGCGCGGCTGATGTGCGCATTCGGTATAAGGCAGGTCGGGCAGAAGGCCGCAAAGACTCTTGCCATGCATTTCGGATCTCTCGATAAGCTTATGCAGGCCACGCAGCAGGAGCTTACAAACGTTCCGGATATCGGCGAGATCACGGCCGATTTTATCGTTGAATGGTTCTCGCTTCCTCAATCGCAGCATCAGATAAAGCTGCTGCGCGAAGCAGGCGTGTCATTCGACAGCACAGATGCCGTTAAGGACAGCCGATTTACCGGCATGACTTTTGTGCTCACAGGCGAGCTGAGCGGCTACAAACGCGATGAGGCTGCGGCAATAATAGAAAGCTACGGCGGCAAAGCATCCTCGTCGGTTTCAAAGAAAACGACGTATGTTCTTGCCGGTGAAAATGCCGGCAGTAAGCTGAAAAAAGCGACGGATCTCGGAATTAATATTATAAACGAAGATCAGTTTAACGAAATGATCAAATAGCCAAAGCAGCAATCAGCGCACCGGGTATATTCCCGGTGCGCTTTTTTTGTTAACATTGCCGGCAGTGTCTCCATATAATGTGGTTGCAAAGGAGGACTGTACCAATGGATGATAACAAAAACTGCGGCTGCAAGGAAGGAACGCTTCCGGATTGCGCGCCGCTTGCTATGGCATATGTGCCGATGCAGCAGTCGGTAAAGCCTGTATACAGCAATGCGGAGGCTCTGAGCAGGGGAACACTGTTTCCCGGCCTTGATCTTCCGTTTATGAATATGGTCAACACCGGCGATCTGACCGGCACACCGTTAGGCGAGGTAATGGCTCTGGATTTCGTTGCGCAGGAACTTGCGCTTTATCTTGATACGCACAGTGCCGATGAAGAAGCCTTTGAATTATATAAAAGCATTCTTGCCCTATCAAAGACGGCAAAGGAAAAGTATGTGAAGCTCTATGGTCCGCTGACCCACAGCGATCTTCTTCAGGCTCAGAGCTACACTTGGCTTAAGAACCCCTGGCCATGGGATTACTGCGTAAAAACGGAGGGCTGAGCATGTTTATTTATCAGAAAAAGCTGCAATATCCCGTTAAGATATCTCGCCCCAATCCGGCGTTGGCAAAATTTATAATTAGCCAATATGGTGGCCCGGACGGCGAACTCGGCGCTTCGCTGCGGTATCTCAGCCAGCGCTACAGCATGCCGTATCCTGAGCTCAAAGGCCTCTTGACCGATATTGGCACCGAAGAACTCGGTCACCTAGAAATGATAGCGGCAATTGTCCACCAGCTGACACGCAAGATGACTCCGGAGGAAATAAAAAATGCCGGATTTGACGCATATTTCGTTGATCATACCGCCGGAGTATATCCTCAGTTTGCGTCTGGCACACCGTGGACTGCAGCTACTATGCAGGTAAAGGGTGATGTTATAACTGATCTAAGCGAAGACATGGCGGCAGAGCAGAAAGCTCGCACAACCTATGATAATATTTTGAGGCTGTCCGACGATCCGGATGTTAATGATGTTATAAAATTCTTGCGAGAGAGGGAGATCGTACACTATCAGCGCTTTGGCGAAGGGCTGAGAAATGCGATCGAAAAGCTCGATTCGAAAAACTTCTATGCTGTAAATCCTGCTTTTGATTAAAAAAGCTCCCCCGTAGTCACGGGGGAGCTTACATTATACAAGCTTACTTCACTGCTTTTGCAGCCATTTTTTTGCGCTCGACCTTCGATACCCACATTGCTGCGGTAGCATCGCCGGTGATATTGAGCGTTGTACGCCCCATATCGAACAGCTTATCAACTCCGGCAATTATTGCGATACCCTCAACAGGCAGGCCGACGGACATGAGAACCATCGACAGCATTATCATGCCTGCACCGGATACACCGGCAGTACCGACGGAGGCAAGTGTTGCTGTAAGAACGATCATTGCCATCTGTCCGAGGGTAAGGTCAACACCGTAGCAGCAGGCGATAAACACCGCGCAAACCGCCTGGTATATCGCTGTACCATCCATGTTGATGGTTGCGCCAAGAGGCAGAACGAAAGAGCTTATCTCAGGTTCGGCACCCATCTCGTTGCAGCACTCGATATTGATAGGCAAAGTTGCATTAGACGAGGTCGTGGTGAATGCGGTCAGCATTGCGGGGGCAAGACCCTTGAAAAACGCTATCGGGCTCATGCCAGACAGGAATTTGATGCTGCATCCGTATACGATGATAACGTGCAGAATGTAACCGATGTAGGCAACACCAATAACGAGTGCAAGAGAACCGACGATCTTTGCGCCGTTTACCGCAACAACGTCAGCCATCAGGCAGAATACGCCGATCGGGGTGAGCTTTATGATCATCATAAGTACCTTCATGGTGATTTCATTCATGCAATTAACAAGCTCGCCGATCTTCTTGCCCTTCTCACCGGCAGCGAGTATACCTGCGCCGAAGAATATTGCAATGCAGATTACGGGAAGCATGTTTGCCTCGACCATGGGCTTAAAGAGGTTATCAGGGAAGATGCCAACGATAACGTCCATGACTTTGGGAGCCTCGGCAGCGGTGTATTCAAGTGAATCGGTAACGCTCGAATCGAGAACAGGGAAGAAGCCCTTGAAGCAATTTACTACAACAAGGCCGATGACGACCGCAACGGCCGTTGTGCACATGTAGTAAATAAAAGTCCTTACGCCGACGCTGCCGACACGCTTGAGGTCGTTGAGGGAAACAACGCCGTCCATTATCGAAAACAGAACAACAGGCACTACCATGAACTTCAGCAGGTTTATGTATATCGTGCCAATGGGTTTCAGATAGTCCGTCGTAAATGTGCTTTTAGGTGCCACTGCAAGAACCAGCAGACCTACAAGTATACCGGCTAACATACATATGATTATCCAGCCGGCAAGGTTGATTTTGCGCTTTTTCTGCATTACTATTCCTCCTATAAACAACTGTACTAATACTACCATATTCACAACTTGTTTACCATAGCAATTAGAGCAATTAGCGAAAATTAACGCGTTCTTTATACACCATGCACAATTACTCTAGTAATCGGACTATAATTATACCCTCGAATCGAGCAATTGCTCCAAATTCGAGGGTATATGCTTTAATCAATGCAAACTTTGTCCTTATCCTTTGCCATAACCTTTTTCAGTCGGGCATAGCGGGGAAGGGAATTGCTGCGCGGAATTTTGGGCTCACCCTGTATGAGAGGGAGCACATAGTTTATAAACTCGTTGGTTACATAGTTGCCGTCTTTCGTTATCCACTCAAGCGGTACCTTTTTCTCATAGTTTGCAACGCTGTTAAGTGACAGAAGGACAGGCTTGCAGGAATAAAGTCCGGAGCTGTCGTCTCTCTCAAGCGCGACCATCTGACCGGTAGCTCCGCCTACGGCAGCTTCAACCGCCGCTTTACCTACATCAAACGCTTCCTCGACATCTATGGCAGATGCAATGTGTGCTGCACTGCGCTGAAGAAGGCTGAGCTCAATACCTCTGACCTTTTTGAGCCCGAGGCGCTCCTTGAGATAGTTTGCAAGCTTTACCGCAAGTCCGCCGAGCTGCGCATGACCGAACCCGTCCGTACCCGAGACCTTTGCCTCGGAAACAAAAGAGCCGTCGGCATAGTGCAGTCCTTCGGAAACGGCGACGAGGACATTGCGCTTCTGCTTCATTATTTTAAGCACATCTTCCGTGAATTGGTCAAGGTCAAAATCGCGCTCAGGGAGATAGATCAGGTCCGGTCCGCAGCCGTTGCCGTATTCCGTTGCAAGCGCGGCGCTCGCCGTGAGCCATCCGGCGTGACGCCCCATTATCTCAACAACTGTGACCATATCGGTGTTATATACATCGGTATCCTTGCCGATCTCCATACAGGAGGTGGCTATAAATTTTGCGGCGCTGCCGAAGCCGGGACAGTGATCGGTGCCGAACAGGTCGTTATCTATGGTTTTGGGAACACCGATGACCCTGCAATCATAGCCAACCTTTTCCATGTACTTGCTGATCTTGTTGCAGGTATCCATGGAGTCGTTTCCGCCGTTGTAGAAAAAGTACCGTACATCGTACTTTTTGAATATTTCAAGGACCCGCTTGTAGTCCGTATCGTCAACATCGGGGTCTGCCATTTTATATCTGCACGAGCCAAGCTCGGAAGAAGGAGTATTGAGCAGAAGCTTCAGCTCGTAATCTTCCTCTTCGCCCATATCGTAAAGCTCATCGTTAAGCACACCTTTTATCCCGTAAGCCGCACCGTAAACATTAGTAATGACATCGCTGTCAAGGGCAGTTCTGATCACACCGTATGCGCTTGCGTTAATAACCGCCGTAGGTCCTCCTGACTGCCCGAATATACAGGCACCGACCAGCGGCGAATCAAAAAAATTATCCAAAACAACGCCTCCATTTATGTAATGATTATTGATTATAACATGTTTTAGGTTTATAATAAATATGTTTTTAAAAATAATTGTGCAATTTTACTATTTTTCTTACAGGAGGATCTATTATGCCACTCGTAACAACAACCGAAATGTTTGAAAAAGCCTACAAGGGCGGATACGCCATCGGCGCATTCAATGTCAACAACATGGAGATAGTACAGGGTATAACCGAAGCAGCCGCCGACCTGAATGCTCCGCTTATTCTTCAGGTATCCAAGGGTGCGCGCGCATATGCCAATCACACCTATCTTATAAAGCTTGTTGAAGCCGCGGTAGAGGAGACCGGTCTCCCTATAGTGCTGCACCTTGACCATGGTGACAGCTTTGAGCTGTGCAAATCCTGCATTGACGGCGGCTTTACCTCCGTTATGATCGATGCATCGTCCAAATCCTTTGAGGATAACATTGCTCTGACCCGTCAGGTCGTGGAATATGCGCACGATCACGGTGTAGTCGTCGAGGCAGAGCTCGGCACTCTCGCCGGCATAGAGGATGATGTTAAGGTAAAGGCCGAGGATTCGTCTTACACCCGTCCCGAGGATGTTCAGGAATTTGTTGAGCGCACCGGCTGCGATTCACTCGCCATTGCGATCGGCACCAGCCATGGCGCATATAAGTTCAAGCCCGGCACCAAGCCGCAGCTGCGTTTTGATATACTCGAGGATGTAGAGCGCCGTCTGCCCGGTTTCCCGATAGTGCTGCACGGTTCTTCCTCCGTTCCGCAGGAGTTTGTTCGCATGATCAACGAAAACGGCGGCAATATGCCCGGTGCGATCGGCGTTCCCGAGGATCAGCTCCGCAAGGCTGCTTCCATGGCGGTCTGCAAGATAAACATCGACTCCGATCTTCGCCTTGCAATGACGGCGACCATCCGCAAGTACTTTAACGATCATCCCGATCATTTCGACCCGCGCCAGTATCTCAAGCCGGCAAGAGCAGCTATAAAGGACATGGTAGCGCACAAGATAGTCGATGTACTTGGCTGCAACGGCAAGGCATAATACCCCGATTCTTTTTACGACAGAGGAGGTGCTGCAATGGCTAAAGCAAATTCATCTGCAAAGCGCAAGGCGGGCAGTAAGGTGATGCCTGATATTATCACTCTGGCAAGAGCTATAGTGTCTGTCCTACTGCTTGTTTTGGCTTACTCGGTAAGCTCATCGCAGTTTGTGCTGGTTTTGCTCGTTATTGCGGCGATCATCGTCTGTGGATTTGATATTGTTCTTTCGGCGGTCGATAAGATCATAAGAAAGAAGGATTATCTCAACGCGCAACTTCTCATCACAGTCTGCGTTATCGCGTGTCTGTGCATTGAGTGCTACACGGAAACGGTTATTATGCTCGCAGTCTATCAGGTATGCAGCGCCGCTTTAAACTATGCCGTTAAGCGGACCCGCCTCGGCTTTTTGAATGCCGTATCCGAGGATGATGCCGACGGTTACTCAAAGCTGCGCAGTATCCTGAACAGCCCCGCGGCAGCCGAAAACCCGATAATGTCAACATTTCTGCCGTATTTCGACCTGTTTTCAAAGGCGGCATTCATAGTCGGCATTCTGTTCGCGGTTTTTGTACCCATGCTGACGAATATGACCTATGTAATGAGCATAAGGCGGGCAAGTATGCTTATAGCCGCGTCTGTGCCTACCGTCGCGCTGGCATCCCTGCCGCTTTGCTCACTTGCCGGTCTCAGCCGCTGTGCGGAATACGGCGTTTTCATGAAGCATTCTGAGGTGCTTGAGGAGACACGGAACCTCGCGGTCGTTATATACGATAAAACCGATGTGTTCACCGACGGTACGCCCAAGCTCGTGTCACTGAATTCTCCGGTGCTTGACAATGAAAGCTTTCTGAAGCTTGCCGCATATACCGCGTATAGATCGCAGCAGCGTTTTGCCGCTCCTATCGTTAGCGCCTACAGCGGAGACATTGTGCAGTCATACATATCTGATTTCAATGACATTCCGGGCTGCGGCATGGAAATATCGCTTAACGGGAGAGCAGTGCTGCTTGGAACTCAGGAGCTGTTTGAAGCGCGCAATATAGAAATACCGGATACTGAGCGGCGTGACGGCTATGTTCTGTATCTGTCAATTTCGGGCACATATGCCGGCAGTATGCTGTTTAAGGAGAATATTAATCCCTATGCCGAGAGTACTGTTTTCAATCTGCGCAAGGTCGGAAATATAAAAAGCGTTCTCTTGACGGAGGAGGGCAGGGAGGTAAGCGAAAAGCTTGCAAAAAGCCTCAATATCGATGAGCTTCACTGCGAATGCGATTTCAGCGAGAAAGCCTCGATTATTCAGAAATACAAGGATCAGCTCGATCAGGGCAAAACACTCATGTACATAAGCGCTGAGAGCCTTGAGTATCACACCGCGGCAGATATTGACGCCAAGGTCGGTGCATCCTTTGAAAATGCCGACATAGTCATGAGCAACATCGGTCTATTCTGCTTGCCGGTAGCGTTAACGGCAGCCCAGCGAGTCAGGCGGCTTTCAATTGAAAACCTGATATTTACAGCGTCTATAAAGCTTGCGCTCATAGTCCTTGCACTTACCGGAAGCGCAACACTGTGGTTTGTAGTTCTCATAGACTTTGCCGCGTCAATGGCAGGAGTTTTGAACATAATCCGATTGCCTACGGATCCGCGTGAAGAACAAATTAATGAAGAATAAAAATAAGGACTAACGGTCGAATGCCGTTAGTCTTTATTTTTAGGCTCAAAATGGGCAAGGGGATTTGCGTCTGCCGCAACACGCAGCTCCGTGTTGTCAATGTGCGTGTAGATCTGAGTCGTATTAAGGTTTTCATGCCCCAACAGCTCCTGTAATGTGCGCACATCGACGCCGTTTTGAAGCATAAGCGTTGCCGCGGTATGTCTGAGCTTGTGGGAGGAATACTTTTCGGCATCAAGTCCAGCTCTCCTGAGAGAGTTTTTCACCATACTGTGTACCGCTTCTCGGCTCATTCTCGTGCGGCGATTGGACAAAAACAGCGCATTTCGGTCAATTGCAGCAATGGAGCGCCTCACATTCAGGTACTCATTGATAGCTTCGGCGCACGCATCATTTATATAAACAATTCTTTCCTTACTGCCCTTACCAAAAACACGGATATGATTCTGCCGAATATCATTCAGATTTAGCCCGACAATTTCGGATATACGCAGACCACAGTTTAGGAAAATGCACAGTATGCAATAGTCACGCTCTTTATTTTTCCCGTCAACAGAGGAGAGGAGGGTCTGCGCCTCAGGTAATGTCAAATAGCGGGGAAGCTTGTTTGGAATTTTGGGAACATCCAGATCCTGAAGGGGATTTACATCAATGAGCTTTGCTTTGACGGTAAGGTATTTATAAAAGCTGCGCAGTGTAGAAACCTTGCGCGCACGGGTAGAAGCTGTAGTGCCATACTCAGTATCACGACTCCGCTGATTTTTAACTCTGTCGCGTGAGAGGAACGCAAGGTACTCATAAGCATCCGAAACGGTTATAGATTTTACAAAGCCAATATCAATGTCCTTGATGCTTATATCCTCGAGCTCGGTGTCGCGCGGAACAAGCCCTCGCGATATTTTCATATATCTGAAGAATGTTCTCAGGTCAAGGTAGTATTCCTCAACAGTTTTCGGTGAATGTCCTTTTATAGTCTCGTGATATATCAAAAAGCCTTTTATAACTTCAGGCGCTTCGGTTCTGTAATCCATATTACACGCTCCAGTAGCTCATCTTACATTATTAATTATAACAGGGAGGCTCAAAGCCTGTCTATTGGCAAATTGACTAAAAATTAAACAAAATATATCATATTTTGTTTAATTTTCGCGGTTTTTTATCTCAATTAGATAGTCATAGGCGCGGCGTATCTCGTGCAGATAGCTCATGCTCTATAAACCGGGCGCGGCAGCGCGACGAAAGAAAAGGCAGAAATTTCCCCGGCGGTGAAAAAGGACGGCGCAGCGGCGGCACCACCAACCAAACCCCGGGGGGGCGACGAGCGCACTAAAAAAGCGCGGCGCAAGCCGCGCGCAGGGAAGCCCCCCCGGGGGAGCGAGAGCGGGCGGACCCGAGCAACGCGAGGGCGGGGCAAGGGGGGACCGGCGGGCCACCCGCAGCGAGCGCGCCGCCCAAGGCGGAGGGGCGCGAGGACGCCCCGCAGCGCCCCGGAGACCCGCGCGAGCAAGGGAGGGGCAGGAGCGGAGGGCGAGCAGCGCAGACGAGCGCAAGGGCGCGACAGCGCCCGGCTAGACCCTTGCGCGAGGGGAGCAGCGAGCACCGAAGCGACGGGGAGGGGAGCCGGGGGAACGCCCCGGCACGCGAGAGCGGGCGCGGCCGCCCACCCGAGCCGCAGCGAGGGGAGGGCATGGCGAGCCGGAAAAGGGGCGGCGACGGAACGAGCCGCACCCCGGCGAGAGCGCATACATTTTTTGTTCCGAGCTTGCGAGGAACGACAGACCGCGAGCGGGGGCCCACCCCCGAAGCGGGCTGCTCGGTGCAGACTTGGAGCCGCACGAGCCGCCGCGGGAGCGCGGCGAGGACGGCGGGCATGCGCATAAAACGACGCACCGCACCAGCGCGGCTTTGCGGCGTTAGCCGCCTGCCGCCGCGCGGTAGGGATGGAAAACCAATACTTGATATAGGGACATTATTCCGTCAAAATGGGTTTTGACGCACAAAAAACACTCCCGGAAATTATGCATAATTGCCGGGTAAAAGTATATCCGAACGGCAGCCATGAGCTGCTTGCCGCTCCGGCGGCAATATTCCGCGAAAAGGGATGGGAGCTCTCTGATAAGTGGATGCCGGAGGTCAAAGGCAACGGCGACGGTGGCAGCCCGGCTGATAATCTCGCACGAGCGAAAAGGCGAGCGAAGGCGGCAGTCAGAGACATTGCGTTAAGCAATGAATTTTCGCATTTCGTTACATTCACTTTGGACGCTTCCAAAATAGATAGATATGATATTAACGCCGTTGTGAAAAAGCTTAATTATTGGCTTGACAATCGCGTAAGGCGAAACGGCTTGAAATATGTCCTTGTGCCGGAGCTTCACAAGGACGGTGCTATTCATTTCCATGGCTTCGTTAATAATTGTTTGGGATTGGTCGATAGCGGCACTATAACGGGAGGTGAGCTAAAAAAGCCGCGAAAGCCAAAAAGCAGCCGGGAGAGGGAAAGGCTTCTTTCTTCCGGCTCGCATATAGTTTATAATGTCACAGATTGGAAGCTTGGCTTTTCAACCGCTATTGAACTATATGGAGACTATCACGCCGCTGTTGGTTATGTCTGTAAGTACATCAGCAAGGAGCAACAGAAAATAGGCGGGCGCTGGTATTACTCCGGCGGCGATTTGAGCAAGCCGGAAATTCTTCTTTTTGATGTTGACTATGACCAGTTTTTAAGCGATAATATGGGAGAGCTTCAAACATTTTCTTGCGGCGGTTTGGAGTTTGCCACAATGACGCTGGGAGCTGATTAAATGATTACCGAAAAAGACGAGCGCGATTATGCTATGACAGGTAATTTGCTCGATGCCTTCGGCTGCAACGACAGGCTGCGCGGCTTCTACGACTTCGTCGAGCTTGTTTACAGAATAAGGCTATTTTTACGCGAAACACCCCAAAAAGACCCACCTACGGCACAAATTGTGCACGAAATGTGCAAAATTCGAAAACAGCCGCTGCGCGGTTTTTATGGCAATATCAGGCGGGCTATAAAGCCCTTGCTTGATGCCGACGAAGATTTTTTTATTTCCCTCGGCGGGAAAATGCCGGAAAAAATGACAGTGGGCGCGCTCGCAAAATACCTCGCGCGAATTTTTGAGAGCGAGAGCGGCAGTTGACTTTTTCAGGTTTGTTAACCGTCCCCGAAACGCCTTGAGCCGCCTTGCTGCGCGCGGCGTTCGGGGATTGTTCTTTATGTAATTTTTTTTGCAAGGAGTGATATTCGATAAAAACAGAATACCTTTTAGACAGAGAGCTTGAGCATGTTTTGGCTGCGCTCACACCGTCAAACGCGCTTGTTTGTCAGGTGAGTTTACACACAGGGTTGCGGATAGGCGATGTACTCAACCTTAAAACGGAGCAGATAAAACCGCGCTTTTGGGTGACTGAGCAGAAAACAAAAAAGCGGCGAATGGTCGGCTTGCCGGAAGCGCTGAGGGACTCAATTCTTGAACAAGCCGGGGAGGTTTGGGCTTTTCCCGGCAGGGGAAAGACCGGACACAGAACGCGGCAGGCAGTATGGAAGGATGTCAAGCGCGCTGCTAAGATGTTCCGGCTCGACCAGAATGTAGCGCCGCACAGTTTCCGCAAGGTCTATGCCGTAGACCTTTTCGAGAAATACGGCGACTTGAAAACCGTCCAACGAGCGCTTAATCATAGCAACGAGACTACAACCATTCTTTATGCTTGCGCGGCGCAGGTGCTTAAAGCGAAGAGACTTAAAAAAGCATCGCGGCACGGTCGGCGCGTCGAGCGCTGGAATGCATAGGCGGTTAACGCTTACGCAATTGCCGATGTGTAAACTTTCAGTTGACAGCCGCGCGGCGTTCTGATATGCTTGGCGTGGATGGGGGTGAGGAGTTCCAGCGGAAAATAAACAAAATGGTTGTTTTGATTAGCGATTTGCTCGCGGCAAATCGCGTATTTTCTCGAAGAGAAATTAAGCAAAATAAAGATTTTGTTTAATTTAGGGGGGGTTGAAAACGGCTGAAAGCATATCATAGTCCTTTCACAAGGGGTTTGCGATGCTTTCAGCTGATTTCTTCTGTGATCGGTATTGCGCTGCCTATATCGAATATTCTGTATTCAGTGAGATACAATGCCGCTATACCGCGTTCATTCAAAAAGCGTTCAATCGAACGGCGCTCAGCTTCATCTTCAATAATTCCGGTGAACGCCATTTCGTTTCTATTTACTTTAAATGATGCTCCGCCTATAAAGCCGTGCTCAAATCCATCCAGAGCCGTGAGATCTTCGCGCACGAGCAATACAGCGAGTCCGGCGTTCCGTGCTATGGCGGCTATTTTTTTATCGGCAGTAATTATAGACCTTTCGTCAACCACGGCTATCGAACATTTCGTGTATCCTTGCTTGCATGTAAGCTTTGTTTTGTTTATTAGTTCTGCAACTGTATGATCAGCCGATTTGGGGTTATAAATCAGATAATCTCCGACAATGCACATGTTTAGTTGTGCGTCGTGCGGGTATTTGTTCGATTTTGGCTTGTTGATCGGTACTATTTCAACATTGTTAATTAATTCAACATTGTTAATTAATTCGCAATTTATTTCCACGCCATCTTGTACTACTAATATACTATTCCCAAGGTGCATTGCCATCAGGTCGCAATGTCCGGATAAGCGCTTGTCTACATTTTCGTTACATTTTAGCCAAATTGGTTCAATATTTTGCGCTATCAGGGGCATATTCAGAACATTTTTATATTTTTCACCAAGTATAAGCTTTTTTACTCTTCCCTGCGGAAGGTTCGGCGACTCAACAAATCGTTCCATTTTTACCCCAGCGTTGCCTTTATCGCCTCGCGTATATCCTTGACAGATATAAGTTCAAGGCTTTCAGGGCATCTTATATCATCTTTAACATGAGCCGGTATCACGCAGCGCTTAAAGCCAAGTCGAGCGATCTCCGAGAGTCTGGAGTTTATGTTGCTCACGCTCCTTATCTCTCCGGACAGTCCTACCTCTCCGACTGCCGCAAGATTCCTGCCAAGCGGAAGATCTCTGAAGCTGCTGGCTATGGCAAGAAGCGTTGCAAGGTCTGCTGCCGGTTCTTCAAGCTCCAGACCGCCGATTACATTTATATACGCATCACATCCAGAGACCGCCATACCGCCGCGCTTTTCAAGAACAGCGAGCAGCAGCGTTGCTCTGTTATAGTCAATGCCGTTAGAGCTGCGGCGACCGGAATTGTATGCTGCCGGCGCTATCAATGCCTGAATTTCGGCAAGTATCGGTCTCGAACCTTCAATAACGCAGGTGACACAAGTACCGGGAGCATTCTGTGGGCGACCGGAGAGCAATATCTCTGACGGGTTTTGAAGCTCCTTGAGACCTTTGTCGTTCATTTCAAAAACGCCGATCTCATTTGTTGAGCCAAATCTGTTTTTGCCCGCGCGAAGTATTCTGAACGAGGTGCTGCGCTCGCCCTCAAAATAAAGCACACAATCAACCATGTGCTCAAGCACCTTTGGTCCGGCGATACTTCCCTCTTTGTTGATGTGACCGATCACGAATGTCGTAAAGCCCTTATCCTTTGTAAGGCGCATTATTGACATCGTGCACTCGCGCACCTGGCTGATACTGCCCGGAGCCGAGCTTATATCGGCATCGAACATAGTCTGTATCGAATCGATTATCACAATATCCGGCGACAGTGCCTCGATATTCTCCATGACCTCCGAAAGGCCGGTCTCGGCGAGAACATATATCTCACCCTTGTCAACGCCGAGACGCTGTGCGCGCATTTTGAGCTGCCGCTCGCTTTCCTCGCCGGTGACATACAGTATCTTTTGTCCGGCATCGGTCAAACCGCAGAGCTGCAAAAGCAGCGTTGACTTGCCTATTCCCGGTGCGCCGCCGACCAGCACCAGCGAGCCTCTTACCGCTCCGCCGCCAAGCACTCTGTCAAATTCGCCTATCCCTGTTGAAAATCTGAGTTCCGCCTCGGTATCGAGCTCGGAAATGAGCTTAGGCTTCTTTGTATTGACCGCTCTCGCGGGGCTCCTATCGCCGGATTTGCCTTTAATGTCCGCCTTGACCTCGACAAGGCTGTCCCATGCGCCGCACGCAAGGCATTTCCCGCTCCATTTCAAGGTTTCATTGCCGCATTCAGAGCAGCAAAACACCGTCTTTTGTTTCATAAAAAGTTATCTCCTATGTAACGGACTGATCATCCAAGTAAATAATATATGCGCTGACAAGCGCAGCCGCAATTTTTATTTGATATGCATCGGTCGAAAGAAGCTGAGCCTCTTCGGCATTAGACATAAATCCACATTCGGCAAGGATGGCCGGGCATTTTGCCGTTGCCGTGAGCAGCAGCTCAGACGGAGCCGGTCTTGCAACTCGCCGGTTTTCCGGATCAACGGCGCTGACAAGGTTGCTCTGCGCGGCAAGGCCCAGTGCTTTGCTCTGCTCGGAGTTCGAGTACATGACCTCCGCTCCCCTCACCTTGTCGCTTGGGAACTTATTCTGATGAATGCTTATAAGTACCGCGTTTTCAATGGAATTTGCCATCTCTGCCCGTGCTACGAGGTTATCATGCTCGCTGTAATTTTCCGTGGAAGTCGGAATATCGCTTTCACGGGTAAGCGCATGGTTTATGCCAAGAAAGTCGCACAGTGAAGCCATTTTCAGAGCTATACTGAGGTTTATATCGCTTTCCTTGTTTCCGGCAGCGGACACGGCTCCTCCGTCTACACCGCCGTGTCCGGCATCAATAACGAGCGTGCCGGTTCTGTATGTGCTGACAGCGTCAACGCTCTTCTGCGGAAGCACAAACACCGCCGTCAACACAAATGCCGCTATCATTACAAGCACCGTTGCCGGTGTTATAATATCCTTGAGTTTTATAGTAATAAACACAAAATCACCCCATTAACAAGCTATGTTCATGGGGTGATCTTTATATCATTAAATATTAGATATAACTCCCGCCTGAGATATTATATCATTCCGTAATGAACTTTTCAAGGCGGTCAAGCCCCTTCTCTATGTTCTCCATAGATGCGGCATAAGACCAACGCACAAAGTTCTTCATTCCGAAGCCGGAGCAAGGTACAACTGCAACAAGTGCTTTTTCAAGTAGCGCAACGGCAAAATCATCGTCGTTCTCGATGAGCTTTCCGCCAAGAGTTTTGCCAACGAGCTTTTCAATGTTCATCATTACATAAAAGGCACCGTTGGGGGTTATGCAGCTCACGCCGGGGATCTCGTTTATGCGCTTAACGATGTAATCGCGGCGCTCAAGGAATGCCTTGCGCATTGCTTTGATGCCCTCCTGAGGACCGCTGAGGGCCTCTGCGGATGCCCACTGGCTGATAGTGGACGGCGCACCAGTCGAGTGGCTAAGGAAATTGGACATTATCTTTGCAAGTGTTTTATTTGCGGCACAATAGCCAACGCGCCAGCCGGTCATTGCATAGGACTTGGAAACACCGTTTATTAGCAGGGTGCGCTCCTTGACCTCTTCGCCGAGGCTTGCAATACTGGTAAATTCTATTCCATCGTATATAAGCTGATAATATATCTCATCGGCCAGTATATACAGGTCGTGCTTTACGCAGACATCCGCGATGGCGCGCAGCTCATCGGCGGAATAGATCATTCCGGTGGGGTTTGAGGGGTTATTGAGCATCAGGCACTTGGTTTTATCGGTTATTGCAGCTTCAAGCTGCTCTGCGGTTATTTTGAAGTCCTGATCTTCACCCGCTTCGACAATAATGGGAGTTCCGCCGACCATACGGACCATCTCATAATAGCTTACCCAAAACGGTGCGGGAATTATTATTTCGTCGCCGGGGTTTGTTATCGCCGCAAGTGCAATGTACACGCTGTGCTTTGCACCGCTTGCAACAACGATCTGAGTGTAGTCATACTCAACGCCGCAATCCTCTTTAAGTCTCTGCGCTATTGCCTTTCTGAGAGGAATTATGCCTGCGGCGGGGGTATACTTGGTCTTACCGTCGCAAATAGCCTTGATTCCTGCCATATTTATATTGTCGGGAGTGTTGAAATCCGGCTCGCCGGTGCCAAAGCCCACAACATCAAGTCCGTCCGCCTTCATCTGCTTTGCAAGGCTGTCAACCGCAAGCGTAGTCGAAGCCCGAACTGCCTCCGCAATTTTAGATACTGGTTTCATATCGGTCACCTCCGTATATAATAAAAACATTATAACTGCTCATAAATGCTTTTTCAATAATTAAAATACATAAATAGTGTATTACTTTTAGCCTGTTTATGAGCATTTACATCACAAAACAACGGGTGCAAGCAGCTTGCACCCGTTGTTAAATATCACAGCAATATACAGATCAGCGTTCCCCTGCCCTCGTTTACAATACGCTGCAGGGTCTCCTGAAGCTTTGCTTTCGTATTTCCCGGCAGGCCGTCCAGCCTTTCGGAGATAGCGTTTTGCGCAATGTCATACAGCGGCTGCCCGAATATATTCGACTCCCAAAGTCTGCTCATATCGCCGTCAAAGCCCTGTAAAAGAAAGCTTATTATCTCATCCGAAGCGTTGTCACCGCCTATCGACGGAGTTACGACCGTCTCAACGCCGGTTTTGAGCATATGGATAGCAGGAGCCCTAGCCTTAAGCTTTACTGCATACTTTCCGCCCTGCTTTACAAGTTGCGGCTCTTCTATCTGCAGATCCTCCTGCCGAGGCATAACAACACCGTATCCGGTCTGGCGGACGGAAGCCAGCGCGTCCTTTACCTTGTCATATTCAAGCTTTATTTCGCTGAGCTCGCGCAGTATGCGAACAAGGTCGCCATCGTCCTGCACCTGTATTCCCGATTCGTCGCTTATCAGCTTGTAATACAAAAGCCGCGGCAGGTCTATTGCTATATTTATAACTCCACTGCCCATGTCGCTGCTTTCGATATATGCGGCATCGACCATGTCAAGCTGGGTGATATTGCTCAGCATCCTTCCGATATCGTTAACGCACTCTACCCCATCGGACGAATCAACAATATGCTCAAACAGGCAGCTTTTCATTTCGTTTTCACAGTCTATCGCTCCGAACCACTCGGGTAAAGATATAGATAGCTGATACAGTGGAAACTGTCCAAGCACCTTTCGCATTATTTCCGCTATATCCTTTTCGCTCAAGGTTTGGCAATTAACGCTCATACACGGAGCCGAATACTCCTCGGCAAGCTGCCTCTCAAGCGCTTTGGCGTACTCAGAGTCGGGATCTGTACTGTTTAGAAGTATAGCAAACGGCTTTCCTATCTCCTTGAGTTCGGTTATGACCCGTTTTTCCGGCTCTATATAGGCCTCGCGCTCAATATCGCATATGCTGCCATCGGTGGTTATGACGAGCCCGATGGTGGAGTGGTCGCATATTACCTTGCGCGTACCTGACTCCGCCGCCTGCGTCATAGTCACCTCATGATCAAACCACGGAGTTGTAACAAGTCTCTCGCTGCCATCCTCAAATCTGCCGGACGCGCCCGGCACCATATATCCCACGCAGTCAACAAGCCTCACCATGCAGGCAGTATCGTCGCCAAGCGATATCTCAACGGCATCCTCCGGCACAAACTTCGGCTCAGCCGTCATTATCGTGCGCCCCGAGCCGCTTTGCGGCAACTCATCGCGCGCTCTTTCCCTGGCATACTCATCATCAATATTCGGAATGACCAAGGTGTCCATGAAGCGCTTTATAAATGTTGATTTTCCGGTTCTTACCGGTCCTACAACGCCTATCATTATTGCGCCGTTGGTCCTCGCAGCAATATCTTTGTAAATATCAAGATTTGTCATATAAAAAACCTCCGCAGCCATCTCGTTTGTACGAGTCTATGTGCCGCGGAGGACAAATATTACATTTCAAAAGAACTGAGCCGTCTGCCTGTGAAAAGTTGATATAATGAAGTCAACACCCGAGAAACTCGCACCGAGCTTCTCTGCGAGAACCGGTACAATGACATTTTCGGTGCAGAAATGGTCGGCATCTACAAGGTTTATACCAAGCTCCTTGGCGTCTAAAAAGCAATTGTACTTAACATCCGATGTAACATAGGTATCGCAACCGGCATTGACCGCATCCATAAGGCTTCCGCCTCCGGAGCCGCCCATAACGGCAAGCCGCTTTACGGGTCTGCCCGCATAATGATAGCGCAGTCCGTTTGCGCCAAGTGCTGATTTGCACAAAGAGAGAAATGCGTCAAAGTCCATCTCGACATCAAGCTTGCCGATGCGTCCGCATCCCACCGGCTTTCCATCGGCATCCGTTCCGCACGCTTCGAGATAGCCTTCTGAGCTTGCAGACAGCGCAGCCATAAGCGCATCATTAACGCCACCCTCGGCAATATCGAGATTCGTATGCATGCATATCGCAGAGATACCGTTTTTTATAAGGGCAATTAGCTTTCTGCCCACGAGGTCGGAGGCGGTGACGCTTTTTATACCGCCAAATATTATCGGGTGGTGCGATACTATCAGTTGTGCCTTGCGGTCTATCGCCTCTTGTATCACCTCGTCGGTAATATCAAGCGCTACAAGGCAAGTGTCAACAGCCGCGCGCTCATCGCCGATCAGAAGTCCGACATTGTCAAAATCCATTTTCAACGACACCGGTGCAAGCCCGTTAAGGTAGTCATATATCTGTTTTACACTCGTCATAATACCGTTCCTCCATTTCTCTGAGCTCGCGCGCCATACTAAGCAGCATATCCCGCCATGCGGCAAGTGACTCGTCTCCCGAGCTGTTTATCCCTTTGGCTGCTGACTCAAAGCGTTTTATATGCTTATCTGTAAGCGGTAAAAAGTGCTCCGATGAGCTTATGTGCTCATATTTTCCTATGTAGAGCTCACAGTCTTTATATTGAATGCTTTCACCCATGTGAGCGCATATAATCTGGCACAGCACTCCGTTATCCTCAACGAGAATATCGTCAGTTATCTCAAAACCGTTATTTACAAGCCAATACCTGAGTATCTCCGGTTTTGTCACGGGATGCAGAATGAGACGGTAATCATTTCTCTCGCTCCACTGCGGCAAGTCATACAGCCCCCTGTCAAGTATACCGGTTATTGTGTCCCCGCCCATGCCTGCAACAACGATAGTGTCTATACCTGAACCGTCGATACCGTCAAGCCCGTTGCAAAGGCAGAGCTCGACATTCTCGGTCTCGGTCTGCTCCAATGCCCTACGCGCTTTCTCGAGCGGGGCGACATTAATATCGCTCGCAACTATGCGCCCTGTGTATCCGCTCTGCCGAAGCGTTATCGGAAGTATGCCGTGATCCGTGCCTACATCCGCTACCCCCACTCCCCGTTCGGCAAGTGTGGCAATAAGTTTTAGCCTGCTGCCCATAAAAACTCTCCATATACGACGAAAAGCCGGAAAAACCGGCTTTTCGTTTAGCGTCATTCCTTATTACAGCGCCAGCAGATATGCCTTGAGCTCAACGATGAACTCATCGGGGTCTACACCGTGCGCGGCGCAAGCCTGTTCGAGGCTCTCGGAGGTTGCAAGAGCGCAGCCGAGACAATGCATTCCAAGGTCCTGGAACTTCGGCATTGCTTCGGGGAAACTCTCGAGGATCTCAGAAATAATGCTGTCTCTGCTAATGTCCATAATTTTCAGCATTTCCATTGTTCGTATCTCCAATCGTAAAGTTTATAAAAGAGAACGGGGCGCCTTGAGGACGCCCCACTCTATTCCTGCGGTTTATTTCCTCAGGCTTCTTCCTTCATCTTTGCAAAGCACTCGCTGCAATATACAGGACGGTCGGACTTGGGCTCAAAGGGAACCTTTGCCTCGCCGCCGCAAGCTGCGCAAACTGCGGTGAAGAACTCACGGGGACCACGAGCGGCATTCTTGCGTGCATCGCGGCATGCCTTGCAGCGCTGGGGCTCATTCTGGAAGCCGCGCTCTGCATAGAACTCCTGCTCGCCTGCGGAGAACACGAACTCCTGACCACACTCTTTGCAAACTAAGGTCTTGTCTTCGTACATTGTAAATCCTCTCTTTTGAAAACTCGCCTGTCGGCTTTTATATGCGTCAGCTGTTTGCTGATTTCGCCTGATTAAGCATTTGCGCCGTTTTGCGCCTTATCCTTTGTATCGCGTTATCGACCGCTTTATCGCTTTTGCCGGTCGATCGGGCTATCTCTTTATAACTTAAACCGTCAAGATACAGCGCCAACACCGCTTTCTCAAACCTTGAAAGCGAGTCGACTAAGGACAAATATAACTGTTCTGTGTACTTTTTGTTCTCTCTTGCCAGAACCTGCTCTTCAGGAGATTTCTGAAAATAGTCAGCACATACCGATGCCGGGGTCTGGGATTCATCCGAGAGTATTGACTCTAAAGGTACGCCATTGTTAAGCGGATCATGCTTTAAGCTGGAAGCTGTCCTTACCGCTGATCTGAGTCTGTTTCTGATGCACCATTCGGCAAATGTCCGGAACGACGCATTGTGCACCGGCTCATACTGCCTGATAGCGGACAGCAAGCCGAACATACCTTCCTGAATAAGATCTTCGCTTTCGCCGCCCGCGAGAAACAACGGTCGCGCACAGATCCTTACCAGACGCATATACCGCGAGACGAGCTCCTCCTCGGCGTATCTATCACCTTGGAGGGAAAGCCTCTGCAGTTCATTATCTTCCAAATCAGCGTATTTACTCATACAAAACCACTGTTACTTCCACCAATACTATTATAGTATATCTCATTTTTGTTGAAAGTCAATAGAAACATGGCAGAAAATCTCTTGATATTCATACGAATATGAGTTTTTAGCAGTCTATTTCCTGCTGACCGAGCTGTTCGATGCCCAAATGCTCGTATGTTTTCCTCGTAACGCAGCGCCCGCGCGGTGTTCTGGTCAAAAAGCCCTGCTGCAGGAGGTATGGCTCGTAGACATCTTCGAGCGTCACGGAGTCCTCGTTTATAGTCGCCGCAAGCGTTTCAAGTCCCACGGGTCCGCCGTTATAAAACTCTATTATGCTTCTGAGCATACGCCTGTCAAGTGCGTCAAGTCCGCTTTTATCGACCTCAAGGCGTGAAAGCGCCATATCCGCAACACCTTTGGTGATAACGCCATCTGCCCTCACCTGTGCAAAGTCACGGACTCTGCGGAGCATTCTGTTGGCTATTCTCGGAGTTCCTCTTGACCTTGAAGCTATCTCAACGGCACCTCCACGGTCAATATCTATACCGAGTATGTCGGCCGAGCGCTCAACTATTCTGCGAAGCTCGTCGATCGTATACAGCTCGAGTCTGAGAGTAACGCCAAATCTGTCACGCAGCGGCGCGGTGAGCTGTCCGGAGCGGGTAGTCGCTCCGATAAGGGTAAATTTCGGCAGCTCAAGATGCAGTGAATTGGCAGACGGTCCCTTGCCGAGGATTATATCTATGGCATAGTCCTCCATTGCCGGATAGAGTATTTCCTCATAGGCTCGGTTAAGCCGGTGTATCTCATCAACGAACAGAATATCACCTTCGTTGAGATTCGTCAGCATGGCAACGAGGTCGCCGGGACGCTCGATTGCGGGACCGGAGGTTATGCGCATATTAACGCCCATCTCATTTGCAATAACGGCGGCAAGGGTGGTTTTACCGAGTCCCGGAGGTCCATGCAGCAGGACATGGTCAAGCGGCTCATTGCGAAACCTTGCAGCGTCAATAAAAACGCTGAGATTATCCTTTGCTTTCTCCTGGCCAATATATTCGGTGAGGGTCTTCGGTCTCAGACTTCCCTCTCCTGCGTCCTCCGGAAGCACCGATGAGCTCGTAACTACCGGCGCATCTTCTAAACCATCGGAAAAATTAATGCTCATCTGCTACCTCCATCATGCCAGATTTTTTAGAGCGACCTTGACTATCTGCTCCGTGCTCATGCCTGTGATATCAAGCTTTCTTATAACGGCATTTATCTCAGCCGCGCCATACCCGAGCACCATAAGCGCAGCGATCGCATCGTTTTTGTTTGTGCCAGTCTCGGCAGGCATCATTGCTGCAGCGGGTATTTCAACCGAAGTCTTGCCCATTTCCTTGGAAACCTTGTCCTTTAGTTCGAGTATCACCCTCTGAGCTATCTTCTTGCCGACACCCTGCGCAGCGGTTATAGCCTTATCATCGCCGTTCATTATCGCCAGTGCAAGACCTTCTGGCGTTGTTGCGCACAAAATCGCCTGAGCTGCCTTGGGTCCTATCCCCGATACGGTGAGAAGCATCTCGAAGCAGCGCTTCTCGCTCATCGTTGCAAATCCGAACAGCTCAAAACAGTCTTCCTTTACATACTCGGATATGTAAAGCTTTGCTTTCTCGTTTATTCTGAGACTCGAGAGCGTGCTGGTGGTAGTATTTACAGCATACCCCACTCCTCCGCATTCTATCACCGCAAGATTTATATCAATGTCAGTCACTATTCCGTTTAAATGGTAGAACATATTCCTTCATTCTCCTTTCGACTGAGCAGCGAAGTCGAGCTCCTTGCATGGCATATTGCAAGAGCGACCGCGTCAGCCGCATCGTCCGGCTTTGGGGCAGACGGTAAGTTAAGTATCCTGCGCACCATATCAATGACCTGATTTTTTTCGGCTCTGCCATATCCTACGACTGCCTGCTTCACCTGAAGCGGCGTATACTCAAAAACCGCAACTCCGGCGCGGTATGCCGCCAACAGGATAACACCTCTGGCGTGTGCAACCGAAATTCCAGTCGTGATATTGGTGTTGAAAAACAGCTCCTCCACCGACATCACATCCGGAGAAAAAGTTGAGATGAGCTCATTCATATCGCAGAATATTCTATCAAGGCGGCTCGAAAGCGAGGTATGCGCCGGTGTGGAGATAACACCGCAGGTCACAAGCCGCATTTTAGTCTTATCGGTATCAACGACCGAAAAACCTACCGTGGCAAGTCCTGGGTCAATGCCCAAAATACGCAATCTGATCACATCCTATCGTTGTATTTTAACATAAAACAGCCTTTAACACAACAATAAACTGATCTATCGGCCTTTTCTCACGCTCAATAGAACTTTGTAAAATTTCATTAACAGCATTGCTATATTTAGCCACTTATATTATACTGTCGCTGTAACCTTTTATCGGAGGACAATATGAAAGACTCTATCAGAGATAAAATATTCAACTATATGTTTGACACGCTGTGCAGAAGCAGGCGCGATGACCTCTACAGAGCAGTCAACGCCATGCAGAGCGGCGAAAAAAGAGGCAAAAAGACCTTTGCTTTGAATAAATGGTTTAAGCAAATGACCGGAGAAACGGCACAGCTCACGCCGCAGCAGCTTGATGATGTAAAGTCCACATGGAATGATATATGGGACACGGGTCTTGTGGATCCGCTTTGGGTGCAGGTATACAGCGATAAAACCGGTATCTACAGTCCCGAGTATGTCGGCAGCGATGTACACTACTATAATGTCGAGTGGAGCAGGATAGATTACGATTATCTGCGTGCCTTTTTGGACAAAAACTATATGGATGTGCTGCTGCCTTGCGTAAAGCATCCGGCCACATTGATACGCAAGATTCACGGTCTGTATCTTGACGCCGATTTTTCTCCGATAACCAAGCAGGAGGCTGTCGAGAAACTTCATGATAATCTCGACCCGGGTGTTGTCGTAAAGATAAGCCGCGCAAGCAGCGGTGGAAAAGGTGTACGCTTTTTTGGTACTGGCAGCTCGAGAGACGATATTTCACAAGCTCTCGATGCAGATCCCGACATAGCTGTGCAGCTCGTTATGAAGCAGCATCCCGAGATGGCAAAGATGAACGCCTCGTCCGTCAACACCATCCGCATCATATGCATAATGCTCGACGGTGAATCCATTCCCCTGTCCGCCGTTGTGAGGATAGGAAACAGCGGCAGCCGTGTTGATAATTTCAGCAGCGGCGGCGTTGGTTGCGGTGTCAGACCTGACGGGCATCTCAACGACTGCGGCTACACTCAGAAGGGCGAAAAATATGATGTTCACCCTAACGGCTTTGTTTTCAGCGAGGGCTTCGTGCCCAATTTCGACAAGGCTATTGAGGCGGTCAAGCGCTGCCATATGCGTGTTCCGATGTTCGGAGTCGCCTCGTGGGATATTGCGATAGATGAATCCGGTGAGCCGGTGCTTATCGAATATAATGTCGGCGGAGCGGGTATAGACATACATCAGTATAATAACGGTCCTCTTTACGGCAAATACAGAAATCGCATAATCTCCGAGGCGTTTAAAAATTATGCCGAGAGGAGTGGTACTCTCGACTTTAACTACTCTATCGCGCACGGTTCCGTAACTCTTTCAAGCGGCAGCAAGACCGTTTCTCACCTGGTCATTCCCTCCTTGATAGACAGTAAGCCCGTTCGCACGATAGCGGATAGCGCATATAAAGACAGTGAGAATTTGACCGAGCTTGTCGTAGATGCCGAGCTTGAAGAGATAGGCTATCTCGCCTTTTATCATTGCAAAAATCTAAAGCGCATTGAGTTCCACGCACCCGTAAAGGTCATATCGCGTTCTGCGTTCAACAGATGCACAGCCCTTGAAAGTCTTGTTCTGCCGGAGGGCTGCGAAAAGATATGTACATATGCTTTCCGTACCTGCAAGATCCTCCGCCAAATAACGATACCCGAGTCTGTCAGCGTAATCGAGCCTGATGCGTTTCTCGAGTCACCCAATGTTGTTATACACTGCAAAAAAGGAAGCGCAGCAGAAAGCTACGCTATCGCAAACAAGCTTAAATATAAAACCTGATAATTATAAAAATGCTGCCGTCAAACGACGGCAGCATTTTTATATGTTACGCATTGTGAGCTCTGGGATGCGCTTTGTTGTAGACATCCTTGAGCTGTTTTTTTACAAGCTGGGAGTATATCTGGGTTGAAGATATATCGGCGTGACCGAGCATCTCCTGTATTGAGTGCAGATCGGCGCCGTTTTCAAGCAGATGTGCGGCAAACGAGTGTCGCAGCGTGTGCGGTGTTATGGTCTTTTCAATATGCGCCTTCTGCTGGTAGGACTTTATTATCTTCCAAAAGCCCTGACGCGACATTCTCTCGCCGCTGACATTGACAAACAGCGCCTGTTCGCCGGGCAGCGCTATCATTTGCGGGCGCACAAACTCTATGTACTCCGTAAGCGCTTTAATTGCGGTAGAATACAGCGGTATAAGGCGTTCCTTATCCTTACTGACGCACCTTACAACGCCCGCAGATGTATTTACATCGCTGAGGTTGAGCGCTATAAGCTCGCTTACTCTTATGCCCGTTGCGTACAGAAGCTCAAGCATCGCTCTGTCTCTATAGCCCTTGGCATCCGTGCACGAGGGCTGCTCCAAAAGCAGCTCAACCTCTTTGCTCGTGAGTATCTGAGGGAGCTTATGCGTTGTCTTATCAGGCGTGAGCTTACCGGTCGGGTTTTCTGCCACAATTCCGTTATCAACAAGAACACCGTAAAGGCACTTTATCGATGCTATCGCCCTGGAGACGGTTGCAACAGACTTGCCGTTGCCCTTGAGCCATTCGATATATTCGTGAAGCTCATCTTCCGTTGCGCTGTCTATGGTAACATCGGTGTGAACATCCAGATAATCACCAAGCTGGCGGACATCGCGCATATATGAGCTGAGGGTATTCTGCGAACTCTTCTTAACTTCTACAAGGTATTTGTTGAAAACATCAAGGCATTCCGAGTTTTGCATTCAGTACCCTCCTTTCTAAAAAGTCTACAAAATATCTACAGGCAAAAGAACCACGACGCAACAAAGGCAGCTCCGAGCAAGATAGTAGCTACAGAAAAAACTCTGATGCCGCTTTTTAAGCTTCGGTCGTTTTTCATCAAAATCTTAAGACGCGCAGAAACAGCCAGTGCAGTATATGACACATACGCAAATGACAGCGCACCGGCAAAGCAAAACGCAGCAAATTTCAGGAACTCTGCCGATAACAGTGCTGCCTGTGAATAAAAGTGCGACATAAAGCACATTGCAGCTCCCCCGAAGATACAGAGCGCAGCTACAGCCACAGGCGCATACGGTGTTATTGCGGTCGCAGCCATCGCCGCGAGCAGGACTACACTGGCAAAAAACGCAAGCGTGCAGACATTAGTCCCGAGCTTGCTTGCGATAGACATAACGCCATCGTTAAGCGGATTGAAAACGAGGACACAAGCAAGTGCCCCAGAAGCAAAACAAGCACATACGAGCGCCAATTGCGCATCAAAAACCCCTTGTTTTTTTAAAAAATTATTAGCTTTTTGTTTATCCATAAGTCTCCTATATCACCTATGCCGGACAGAGAATAACTCACGGATTTACATAATTTCTGCGTAAGGACAATATAATACAATTTTTAAATGTAATCAAGACTTTTTGAAAAAATACATCAATTTTGTTGATTATGTCAATATATTATGTTAACTGTATTATGTAAACCGCGATACTGTCTTGCTTGGTAAGCACTGCCTTCTCTTGTTTTAAACGCAATATTTTGGCGTCACGCATTGTAATCTTCACTATATATAGGTTATCACTTAATATTATGTAAACTCACAAGCGCGTATACAGTAAGTAATTTCATCTTTTGATTTTGCTGCCTTTGCGAAACTTTTTGTTACTTTTGCATAAATTGACCATACCTCCTATCGCACCGCAGGCAAGAGAAATGATAATTATTTCAAATATTTTTAGCCAATCCACCTCTGTAGGATAAGCCACAAGCGGAACTGCAACCAGTATCGCCGCATATGCGGCTCCGGTCAGCGCACCGTTAAGTAGCCGTTTTTGTGCTCTCCCGATATTTGCAAATGCGCCCCCTATTGCCGCACTTAGCGCAATTGCCGCGCTTATTATGATATTGGCATTTTCCTGCGAGCACTTTCCGTTTTTAACAAGCAGTGCATATATTCCGCACAGAATTGCCGACAGTATAAGCGCTGCTATTATCCCTGTTGTTACTCTTCCCTTTCCGCTGCTTTTGTTTGAAGACATAATAATACCCCCGACTAATGATGTTTGTACATCCTATTAGTCGGGGGATATTTTAATGCAGGTAAAATTACTTTTTCTCTTTTTCCTTTGCCTCAGCAGTCTCTGCTCTCACATTGGTGCCAATTGCCCACTTTTTGAGCTGAACGCGGACCTTGTCTTCACCGGTTTCGATAGTAATATCATCCTCGGTGACATGGACGATCGTGCCCATAATGCCGCCTATGGTAACTACCTCATCACCAACGCTGAGCGCATTGCGCATAGCTTCAATTTTCTTCTGCTTTTTCTTCTCGGGTCTTATCATGAAGAACCACATCAGGACAAAGAATACGAGAAGAAGAATGATCATAGAGGTGGAACTGCCGCCACCCGTCGCTGCTGCTGCTAAAAACATAGTGTGCTCCTTATCATTAATGAATTTATTGTTTAACAATACCTTAGCTCATTATACATAAATGTATTGTTGATTTCAAGTGTTTTATATGCGCGTATCCAACAACACCGAATACTTTTGTCTGAATTTCTCAAACTCTCCCGCATCAAGGCTGTCCCTTATGCGCTCCATGAGCTTATTGTAGAAATACAGGTTGTGCATTACTGCAAACCGCATGGCAAGCATCTCGTTTGCCTTGAACAAGTGCCTTACATATGCTTTTGAGTATCGTCTGCAAACCGGACAGTCACATTCCGGATCTATCGGAAGCTCATCGCGGAAGTACTTTTCATTTTTGATGTTGATAATTCCGTTCCATGTGAACAGATGCCCATGCCGTCCGTTTCGCGCCGGCATTACGCAGTCGAAGAAGTCAACACCTCTGGCAACGCTCTCAATGATATTGCCCGGAGTTCCGACTCCCATCAAATAGCGCGGCTTGTCCTTTGGCATGTATTCCTCGACCGCTGCAATGGTGTCGTACATCTCCTGATGGCTCTCCCCTACCGCAAGTCCGCCTATGGCATAGCCCGGCAGATCGAGCTCGGCTATTTTTTTCATATGCTCTGTGCGAATGTCGACAAAGGTTGCACCCTGATTTATCCCAAACAGCATCTGACCGGGGTTTACAGCATTGTCCATGCTGTTATACTGACTAAGCGCTTCCTTACATCTAACGAGCCACCTGTATGTGCGCGCACACGATTTTTCTACATATTCCTTCGGCGACGGTATCTTTATACACTCGTCAAACGCCATTGCGATGTCAGAACCCAAATTCGCCTGAATGCGCATACTCTCCTCAGGTCCCATAAATATATGTCTGCCGTCAATATGCGAATTGAATTTTACGCCTTCCTCGCTTATCTTTCGCAGGCTTGCGAGCGAAAATATCTGAAATCCTCCGCTGTCGGTGAGTATGGGGCCGTCCCAAGTCATAAACTTATGCAGTCCGCCCATGTCTCTGACAAGCTCATCGCCCGGTCTTAGATGGAGGTGATATGTATTAGAAAGCTCTACCTGACAGCCGATCTCTTTTAAATCGGCAGCCGAAAGAGCTCCCTTTATAGCCGCGGCTGTGCCAACATTCATAAAAACCGGTGTCTGCACGGTACCGTGCGGGGTTTCAAGCTCTCCTCTTCTCGCCTTATTCTCCTGCTTCTTTAATTTGTACATCTGTTATCCCCTACTCTATAAACATCGCATCGCCGAATGAGAAAAATCTGTACTCCTCTTCGATCGCTACTTTGTAGGCGTGCAGTACATTTTCTCTTCCGGCAAGTGCGGAAACAAGCATTATTAGTGTGCTCTCCGGCAGATGGAAATTAGTTATCAGCGCATCTATGCACTTAAACTCGTACCCCGGATAGATAAAAATATTCGTCCAGCCGGAAGTCTCCTCGATCTCGCCGTTTTGCTTTGCAAAGCTTTCAAGCGTCCGGCATGAGGTCGTTCCGACCGCAATGACCCTTCCTCCGGCTCGTTTGGTTCTCGTTATGGTCTCCGCGGTTTCAGCCGACACCATGCAGAACTCCGAATGCATTTCGTGATCTTCTATCTTATCCGCTTTGACAGGTCTGAATGTTCCGAGACCGACATGGAGCGTTACATAGCAGATGCTAACACCCATATCTTCTATCTCTTTCAGCAGCTCTTTCGTGAAATGAAGTCCGGCTGTGGGTGCCGCAGCACTTCCGAGCTCACGGGAGTAAACCGTTTGATACCGCTCGGAGTCCTGAAGCTCCTCCTTTATATAAGGCGGGAGCGGCATTTTGCCAAGTCTCTCAAGCTTTTCGAGAAACACGCCCTCGTAGTGGAATTTAACAATGCGATTACCTCCCTCGGCAACCTCCATAACGGTTGCGGTAAGCTCACCGTCGCCGAAAAAGAGCTCTGTGCCGGGTTTTGTTTTTCTGCCGGGTCTGCTGAGGCACTCCCAGCATCCGTCACCGAGATCGCGCAGCAAAACAAGCTCGACTGTGCCGCCGGTGCTGCGTGAACCGATAAGCCGCGCCGGAAGCACGCGCGAATCGTTGAGCACAAGGCAGTCGCCCTTTTTCAGATATTTCACAATATCATGAAAATGACCATGCTCGATCTCACCGGTGGCTTTGTCAAGGTGAAGGAGCCTTGAAGAATCGCGCTTTTCAAGCGGGGTCTGCGCAATGAGTCTCTCAGGCAGATAAAAATCAAAATCCGATTTATTCATTTTGCTTTTGCTCCGTAAGTAAAAATGCCAATGTGTACGCACATTGTCCGTACATTATAATATAAATGCCGCTTAAATTCAATATTTATGTCATACAAAGGTAAGCGTTCACATATTTATATTCAAGCACTGTATTGGAGGGATATTATGTTCAAAACTCCTGTATTCAAAGGATCCTGCACCGCGATCGTCACTCCTTTTTCCGATAGCGGAATTGACTATGAGCGCACGAAAGAGCTTATCGACTATCAATATGACAACGGAACGGCAGCAATAGTAGTTTGCGGAACCACCGGCGAAAACGCCACGATGAGCCGGTATGAGCACGAGGAGCTCATAGAATTTGTATGCCGGTACAACGATCACCGCATGAAAATTATCGCGGGCATAGGCAGCAATGATTCCGCAAAGGCGCTGAATTTTGCCAAATGCGCACTCAGATGCGATGCCGACGGCGTGCTTATGGTGACTCCGTACTACAACAAAGCAACTCAGGATGGGCTGGTTAAGCATTTTACATATGTCGCGGATCGGATAGATCTACCGATGATAGTATACAATGTCCCGTCAAGAACAAGCGTCGGGATAAAGCTTGAAACCTACAAGCAGCTTGCACAGCATCCGAACATAAACGGAATCAAGGAGGCATCCGGAGATTTCAGCCTATTTGCCGCAACGAGAGCAGAGTGCGGAAATGATCTATATGTCTGGAGCGGAAACGACGACAACACCGTACCGATGATGGCGCTCGGCGCTCTCGGTGTCATTTCCGTTGCCTCGAATGTCGTACCCGCCGCCGTAGCAAAGCTCTGCGCTTTGTGCCTTGACGGTGATTTTGATCAGGCGCAGCAGCTGTATTTTAAGTATTCAAGACTGTTTTCTGACCTCTTTATCGAGACTAACCCCATACCGGTTAAGGCCGCTATGGAGCTCATAGGTATGGGATGCGGAAGGCTCAGGCTGCCATTGACCGACATTTCTCCGGAGCATCTTGAAAAACTGAAATGCTCCATGAGAGAGTGCGGAATAGGTATAAAGGCTTAAAAATATGTTGAAGGCATTGGTTGTCCAATGCCTTCAATAATTGTTATTCGGGATAATGCGCTCTTACACCGCCTATAAGCTTTGGTCTTGTGTATGCCGCATTTACGAGCGCACTGCCGATCTGCTTGACCGACAGTCTGAGCGGTACCGCAACATCTTTAAGGTGCATTCCTATGAGAGTGCAGCCGATGTCAAGCCCAGCATTGGCTCTTACATGCTCCACCATCACAGGGTCGGGCATAAGATCATATACAGCCGTAGCAAACGAGCCGCCGGCTTTCGGCATCGGGCGAACGCATACCTCGTCAAGCATATACTTATCGGCAGCCTCACGGCTCACAACGAGGGCTCTGTTGAGATGCTCGCAGCACTGCGCCGCAAGGTATATCCCCTTTTCATCAAGCACCTGCAGGATCGTCTGCGCAACTGCGGCACCGGTCTCCGGCGAGGAGCCCTTGCCTATGTGCTCACCTAAAATTTCGCTCGAAGAGCAGCCGACTACAAGCATCGAGCCCTTTTTAAGCCCCGCTCTATCAACAAGCTCTTCAACAGCTTTTTTGGTTTCTGCCTTTATCTGTTCGTACATTAAAAATCATCTCCTGTGCAGATACTACCACATTTCTATGAGTTTGACAATAAGGCTGTTAAAGAGTATAATGAATCTACGCAAAAGCAAATCTACAATATGTGAGGTGTTTCAATTTGAAACGACTAATTGCACTTGTTCTCTCCATGCTCATGGTCCTGTGCCTACTCGCGGGATGCGGCAAGGATGAGAGCGATCCCAACGCCCCCGGCGTTAACAAAGACGGTCTTAACAGCCACGAGACCGCAAGCGGTCCTATCAATCCTTTGACCGGTGAGGCAGTCAGCGAAGATAAGAGCGATCTTCGTCCGTACTGTGTTATGATAAATAACCATCCCGATGCCCGTCCCGCAGTCGGTCTTTCTCAGGCTTCCATTATATACGAAGCTCTTGCAGAGGGCGGTATCACCCGTATGATGGCGGTATTTAACGATGTTGACGGTGTAACGGTCGGCTCGCTTCGCAGCGCAAGGCCCTACTACATCAGCATGGCTCAGGCTTACGATGCTATCTACATTCACGCCGGCGGCAGTGAGCAGGCATATTCGGACATCAAGTCTCTCGGCATCGACAACATGGACGGCGTCCGCGGCTCCCGCGCAGGCGAGGCATCCAGCTACTACCGCGACAAGACCCGTTTGAGTCAGGGCAAGAATGTTGAGCACACCCTTTTTGCCGACGGCAGCAAGCTTGCCGCCTTTGCGTCTAAAAACTACGATCTCAAGCACGCTTCCGACTATGACACGACCTACGGTCTCCACTTTGCAGAGGATGCTGTTTCCCAGTGCACCGGCGGCAGCGCTACCGACTTCACCGTGCCTTACGGCTACTACAAAACAAACTTCAAGTACGATACCGATAAGAAGTGCTACAACGCGTACATCAGCGGCAGCGAGTACATAGACGGCGGAAACAACAGCTCGATAGACCTTGCAAATGTCATCGTCCTGAACATCCCGACCAAGACCATCGACAGCTATGGTCGCCAGGCAATGGAGCTCACCGGCTCCGGCACCGGCTACTTCTTCACCGGCGGTCAGTATGTCGAGATAAACTGGACTCGCGCTGATCGTGCCGACAACTTCCATTACACGCTCAAGGACGGCACCGCCCTCAACCTCAGCGTCGGCAAGACCTGGATCAGCATTGCTCCGCTCGACAGCACGGACGGAATTGCATTTAACTGAAACTGAATATCAAAAATCGGCACCGCAGGGTTACCTGCGGTGCTGTTTTTGTTTAATACTATAATAATTCATTCAAGACTTACTTTGAGCTTTCGGCAGCTTTATATCAGTCCAATCCTACACATTACATTGTAATTGCTGTTCGGTATAACGATTTTTGTCACGACAAGTACAATTGCAATAACCGTAATAACTGCCGGAATTGCGATAGAAAGAATGCGCTTTGTCTTTTTCGCAGCCTTTTCGGAGGCAATGCGGCGATCCTCGGCGGCTTTTGCGGCAGCCTTTCTTTCATCCTCAAGGCGGGCGGCGCATCTTTCCCTGAGCTTTGAAATATCCGCGTTTTCCATTGCGGGCAGGGAACTTCCGCAGCAATGGCAGACGCTCTCCCCTGCTCTGTTGTCAGCGCCGTTTCCGGTGCTTCTCATGATCGTCTCGCGCAGGGTATTATCCGGCAGCGCGCAGGCGAGCAGATAGCCTGCAGGCGGTATAAGAAGGCACAGAACGATTATCATTGTTTTCTTTTCCGGATGTCCCTTATTGACGGTCACCTCTCCGAACTGCAGCGCAGCACAGATAATAAGTACAATCACTGCGACAAGCAACAAAACATAAAAAATGTTGCCAGAACCCATAATCTTATCCTCCTTCAATTTTGCACAGCTTTCATAAAGCATACCTTTTGAGAGCTGCGTTCTTAATATACAAAAAATCAGCAGAGCCGCTTGCTCTGCTGATTTTCCATTTATTCATGCTTATTCATTTTAAGCTCTCGAAATAATCGCGTGTGCTCTGAGCGTCGTGCTTGATCTGCGCTGCAAGCATATCAATATCGTCGAATTTTCTCTCCGGTCGCAGGAACTTGTAGAAATCGAGCCGCACGGTGTGACCGTACAGGTTTCCCTGGAAATCAAGAAGATAACTTTCAACATTGACACCGCCGCTTTCGCTCACCGTGGGTCTTACACCGACATTGGTAACAGACATATACTCATTCCCGTCGATATAAGCCTTAGCCGCATAAACACCGTGTTTGGGAACGATAACACCGTGAGGAAAGCTCATGTTTATAGTCGGGGTACCCATCTGCGTTCCGAGGTGGTACCCACTGCGCACAGTATCCGTAAGGGTATGCGGTCTGCCTAAATACTCGTTTGCCTTTTCGATATCTCCCTCTTCGATGAGCCGGCGAATAAGCGTTGAGCTGACGACAACACCGTCAAGGCAAACGGGTGCGACTATATCGCATCCGACGCCTCTCTCCTCGCAATGCTTTTTAAGCTTATCTGCAGTTCCCTTCCCCTTATAGCCAAAGCAGAAATCATGCCCTACAACTATCCAGCACAGGTTCATTTCGTCGATAAGCTCATCCGCGAACACCTTCCAGTCCATATGCATGACCTGCTGGTTAAAGTGCAGAACAACAACGTCGTCGATCCCGAAGCAGCGTTTTAGTATATGCTCCCTGTCTTCGGCACTATTTATAAGCGGGACATTCTTTTTAAAAACCAGATTATCCGGATGCACATCGAATGTCAGCACCGCAGGCTCAGCGCCGGTCTGCTCGGCACGCAGCTTTATCATATTCATAATGTCCGATGTGTATACCGTCGAAAAAGCCAAGTGCCATTGCTTTCTTTTTATTTATCATACTCAGACCTCAAAAAAGCTCTTTATTGTTTTGAGTTTTCCGCCTTTAACTTCGCCGATGAGCAGGAACTCTCCTTCCGGCGAATACACTCTGTACCGCCCATCTTGAGACAAAACCGAAATAATATTACCGGTTTTAAGCCTTTTGGCTGCATTATCGTCAGCATCCAGCCTTTCAAAAGATGAAAACAGTGTGTCGAGAGGAAGCATAAGCTCTTCGCATTTGCCGTTTTCTGCTGCGGTGACAATATCTGAAACCGTGTGCGCATCGTCTACCTGGAACGCGCCGGCGCGTGTTCTCCTGAGGCTGCTCATACATGCACCGCACCCAAGAATATCACCAATGTCATTACAAATAGTCCTGACATACGTTCCCTTTGAACACTTTATACGCAGAAGATAATCCTCATTCGCCTTGCCTATGATCTCAATATCGGAGATCGTTATTCTGCGCGGCTTTCGTTCAACGCTCTCCCCTCTTCGGGCAAGCTCATATAGCTTTCTGCCTTTTACCTTTATGGCAGAGTACATCGGCGGTATCTGTTCTATCTCGCCTTTGAAGCTCCGGATGACAGCTTCAACTTCATTTTTCGCAGGGGCAGAGTTCGATACACTCAAAATGTTGCCGGTTATATCCTGCGTATCGGTGGTAACGCCAAGCCGCAATCCCGCAACATACTCCTTGCTGTCGGCTTCCGCAAACTCAACGGCTCTTGTGGCTCTGCCGACAAACACGACTAAAAGTCCTGTGGCAAGCGGATCGAGCGTTCCGGAATGCCCAATTCTGCGTTCATGCAAAGCTCCGCGCAGTTTTGCCACAACATCGTGACTTGTCCAATCCTGCGGTTTATCGACCAAGATGATGCCGTTCATCAAAGCACCTCAGCTATGGCATCAACGAGCAGCTGAAGCGTTTCTTCCGGTTCTGCCTCGATTGTGCAGCCGGATGCCATCTTATGTCCGCCGCCGCCGAATTTTGCGCACAGTGCGCTGCTGTCAAACACCTCATGCGAGCGTACCGATACCTTGCATTTGCCGTCAAGCTCCCTGATCACAAGGCTTACAACGCAGCCTTCTACCTTTCCGGGTATTCCGGCAATATCATCGCAGTCGTTTTCGGTGGCACCGGCATCGAGCATCATCTGCTTTGTAACGGTCGCTGCAACTACCTTTCCGTCGAAAAAGTACTTAAGACCGCTCAAAATTGAGCCCTCAAGCGTCATTCTCGCGCGCGACACTTGCCTGAACAGGTCAAAGTTTAGTTTCTGCACCTGTGCGCCATAGGTCAGCAGCTCACTTGCCGCTGCAAAGGTCTCAGCAGTTACATTGGCATAGCGGAAGCAGCCGCAATCCGTTGAGACTGCCATATACAGAAGGCTTGCCTCCTCCGGCTCAACACTGCCGCACAGCTCCTTAATGACCTGCAGCACGATCTCGCCGCACGAGGCTTTGGCGCCGTTCAGCAAAAGGTGCTCGGCATAGTGTGAATTTGACGGGTGATGGTCAATGCAAAGCTGCACTTTACCCGAATATCCGTTCGACAGCATATGCTGCTCGGCAACATCAACGGCTACCGTACAGCTATATTGGAAGTTATCCGAAATGTAAGACTTAACATATTTAAGATACTTCGGCGTTATATCGGGATTATTGTGCATCGCTGCGTTTTTGCCTGCTCTTCGCAGCGCCGAACAAAGAGCCGCCGCACCGCCGAGAGTATCGCCGTCGGGGCGGATATGGGTAAGTATCAGAATATCATCATGCTCATTGAGCCATTTTACACACTGCCCGATGTTCATTCTTCATCCTCGTCATGGCTGATATTCAGCTCATTTATTATCTCGTTTATATGTGCGCCGTATTCAATGCTGTGGTCGAGCTCAAACACGGGCTCTGGAGTGTTTCTGAGCTTGAGAGAATTGCCAAGCTCGCGGCGGATCCAGCCCGACGCTGATTTTAGTCCCTTTTTAAACTCTTTTTCATTCTGAAGTCCCATGACCGAAAGCCAGACCTTGCAATAGCACATATCGCCGGTCGTTTCAACTCTCGTTACGCTAATCATCCCTTGATTTACTCTGGGATCCTTTATCTCACGCAGCAGCTTGCTCATGACAAGCTGAATATCGTCATTGGTCCTTGCCAGTTTGTTTGAAGGCATATTATCTCCTCCTGTATTGCACTTTGGGCGGTCAAAACAGACCGCCCAATTTTATCAGACTTTAACTTGCTCCATAACGAAGCACTCAATAATATCTCCGACCTTGATGTCGTTGAATTTCTCTACCTGCATACCGCACTCATAGCCGCTTGCGACTTCCTTAACATCATCCTTAAAACGGCGCAGCGATGCAAGCTCGCCCTCGTGTATAACAACATTATCTCTGAGGACACGGACAGAGCAGCCACGCTGGATCTTTCCGTCCTGCACATAACAGCCGGTGACGGTACCGACCTTGGAGACCTTATAGGTCTCACGAACCTCGGCATGACCGATGATGACTTCTTCAAACTTGGGAGCGAGCATACCCTTCATGGCAGCTTCGATCTCGTTTATGCAGTCGTAAATGACCCTGTACATACGCATATCGACATTCGCTCTTGCCGCACTGTCGCGCGCGGCATTGTCGGGACGGACATTGAAGCCGACGATTATAGCGCCGGATGTAGCTGCAAGCATAACATCGGATTCATTGATAGCGCCGACACCGCTGTGTATGACCTTGACTCTGACCTCGTCGTTCGTGATCTTCTCAAGCGAGGATTTGATGGCCTCGGCAGAGCCCTGAACATCCGCTTTGACAATGATGTTGAGATTTTTCATTTCGCCCGCCTGAATCTGGCTGAACAGCTCCTCGAGGCTTACCTTCTTGCCGGTTCCGAATGCTGCGTTCTTCTGCTGAGTCTTGCGCTCCTCAACTAGCTCACGAGCCATGCGCTCATCTGCAACTGCATTAAATGTATCGCCCGCGCTGGGGACCTCAGACATACCCGAGATCTCAACAGGCACAGAAGGGCCAGCCTCGGTGATACGAACGCCCTTATCGTTTATCATGGTGCGGACACGGCCGACGGCTGTGCCGGCAATGATTATGTCGCCAAGCTTGAGGGTGCCGTTCTGCACAAGTACCGTCATTATAGGACCGCGGCCCTTATCGAGCCTTGCTTCAATAACAGCGCCCTTTGCGGCACGGTTGGGATTTGCCTTGAGCTCCAGGACCTCGGCAAGAATGACGAGATTTTCAAGCAGTTCGTCAATGCCCTCGCCGGTCTTAGCCGATATGGGGCAAACAATTGTTTCACCGCCCCACTCCTCGGGAACGATGTCGTACTCCGTGAGCTGCTGCTTTATTCTTTCGGGGTTTGCACCGACGGTGTCAATCTTGTTTATCGCAACGACAAGTGGTATACCGGCAGCCTTGGCATGGTTAATGCTCTCAACGGTCTGCGGCATAATACCGTCGTCAGCCGCGACAACAAGTATTGCAATATCCGTCACCATTGCGCCTCTTGCGCGCATGGAGGTAAACGCCTCGTGACCCGGCGTGTCGAGGAAGGTTATGGGGCTTCCGTTTATCTCAACGGTATAAGCGCCTATATGCTGGGTTATGCCGCCCGCCTCGCCGGATGCGACATTTGCATGGCGGATATAGTCGAGCAGCGAGGTCTTGCCGTGGTCAACATGGCCCATGACAACAACGACGGGCGCTCTTCCGACGAGCTCATCCGCGCTGTCCTCGTGATCGTCGATGAGCCGCTCCTCAACGGAAACAACGACCTCTTTTTCGACCTTGCAGCCAAACTCCATAGCGACGAGCGCCGCGGTATCGTAATCAACTACATCGGAAACGGAGGCAAAAACGCCGAGCTTTATAAGGCGCTTTATGACCTCTCCTGCGGACTTCTTCATTCGTGCTGCCAGCTCGCCTACATTGATCTCATCGGGTATCATGACCTTGAGCTGTTGCTTCTTTGCTATCTCAAGCTGAAGCTTCTGCATCTTGTCTCGCTCTTCCTGACGGCGCTTTGCGGAGGCAGCCTGACCCTGCTGACGCTGCTTTGCCTTGTTGACGATCTTCTCCTTGCCGCCCTTGCGGTCGCGGTCACGGTTGTGGCTCTTGTCGCCGGCAAGCTTGTCGAACTTCTCGTCGTACTTAGCTATATTTACCGCCGCGCTGCCGCGAGTATCAACAACTCGCTTCTCCGCGACCTGACGAGGAACATGGGGCTTGTTGTCCTTCTCCTTTTTGGGTGCGGGCTGCTGCTCGGCAGCGGGTGCTGCCGGCTTTCCGACATCTGCGGCAGGCTTTTCTGCTTTCTTTTCCGCAGGTTTGGGCTCGGTGCTCTTGGGCTTAACATTGAAAACCTCTTCAATGCTCGAAATCTGATTGTGCTGAGTCATATACTCAAATATGATATTGAGCTCATCGTTTTCCAAAACCTGCATGTGGTTTTTAGGAGTTGTTGCATAATCGGTCAATATCTGAGTTATCACCTTGGATGTCGTATTAAAATCCTTTGCTACCTCGTGTACTCTGTATTTCATCATGCTCATGCATTATTCCTCCTCTTGCCTATCCTCTTATTGTTTCGGTGCTCTGAGCCTTCGCTCTTTCGTTTTTTGCTTTCGGCAGCCTTGCCTTTTATGAGCTCGGCAGTCTGCCCGTATTGCGAGGGCGAATGCTCCGCAAGTATGTTCATAAACGCCTCGGCAAAGCCAATGTCGCATATAGCCGCCATTGAGCACCCCGGCTTGCCTACGCTTTCCGATATTTCCTGCTTCGTAAACGGTACCGTTATAAGCGGTGCCTTACTTGAATACATATAACCTTTCGCGCGCTTTTGTGCGTTTTCCGATGCGTCGGATGCGAGCAGCACAAGCTTTGCGGCATGCTCTCTTACAGCCGAGCCCGTGTCCTCTTCTCCGATGCGTATCGCATTCGCCTTGCGCATAAGCCCGAGCAGATTGAGTGCCTTATTCATCGTTTGGAGCCTCCATCTGCTTTGACAGAGCCTCATAAACTTCCTCGGGGACCTGCGCGGAAAACGCCCGTTCAAGCGCCTTTGATTTTACAGCCTTTTTCAAGCACTCGGCATTTGGACACACATAAGCGCCCCTGCCGGGCTTTTTCCCCTTAAAATCGAGGCTTATCTCTCCCTCCGGAGCCTTAACAACCCGTATCAGCTCTCGTTTAGGTTTCATTTCGCGGCAGCCCAAACACTGCCTCATCGGTATTTTCTTCTGCATTCCGGCTGCCTCCTTCCATTTATGCCTCTGATTCGGGCTTAATGTCTATTTTATATCCGGTCAGTCGTGCCGCAAGGCGCGCATTCTGTCCCTCTTTGCCGATTGCCAACGAAAGCTGACTGTCGGGAACTACGACGCGGCAGCTTTTGCCGTCTTCAAGCATGGTAACGCTTACGACCTCAGACGGTGCCAGCGCTGCTGCGATATACTCTTCGGGAGCTTCGCTGTACTTGATTATATCTATCTTCTCACCGCCTAGCTCTTCGACTATGCTCGCAACACGGCCGCCCTTGGGTCCTACGCACGAGCCGATGGGATCGACATCGGGATCGGTCGACCACACTGCCATCTTCGTTCTGCTTCCGGCCTCGCGCGCGATGGACTTTATCTCGACCGTTCCGTCGTATATTTCGGGAACCTCGAGCTCGAACAGGCGCTTTACCAAGCCTGGATGGGTGCGGCTTATGAGAACCTGCGGTCCCTTTGTGGCATTTCTGACCTCAACAACATAGACCTTTATACGGTCGCCCTCTTTGAGCGGCTCAGTCTTGATCCTCTCGTTCGGAGAGAGCATCGCCTCGGTGTACTCGCTGTTGGAGCTGATGCGGATGGATACGCTGCCGGTGCGCGGCTCTATGCGGGAAACAACGCCGGTGAGTATTTCATGCTCTTTGGAGGTGAACTCCTCGTAAACTATTCCGCGCTCAGCCTCACGGATGCCCTGGATGATCACCTGCTTTGCAGCCTGAGCTGCAATGCGACCGAATTTCTTGGTCTCTACAGGAATTTTGATAGTATCTCCGAGCTTTGCGCGCTTGCTGATCTTCTTTGCCGCCTCGATGTCTATCTCCAGAGCGGGATCTTCCACCTGCTCAACGGCGACCTTGTCTACATACATTTCTATGCGCTTTCTGCCTTCGTCAAGCAGTATGTCAACATTATCCGCACACTCGGGATTATCGCGGCGGAATGCCGCCAGCATTGCCTGCTTTATCTTGTCGTACATATAATCTCTGGGAATACCCTTTTCTTTTTCGAGATCCTCAATTGCAGAGAAAAATTCAGCGTTCATTTCAATATACCTCTTCTTTTTATATGGTCACGCGCAGCTTGACCTGTGCGATCTGTTCTTTTTTAAGAAGCATTCCGGAGACGGTTATATCCCCGTCCTCATACGCTTCCAGCGTTCCTGCCAACGACTTTTTGCCGTTTACTGCCTGATACAGCTTGACTTCGACCTCAGCGCCGATAAACCGCTCAAAATCAGATGGGCGCTTGAGCTCACGCTCGGCTCCTGCGGAGCCGACCTCGAACACATAGCTGTCCGGTATAGGGTCAGCTTCATCAAGGATGGGATCAAGCCTGCGGCTTATAGCCTCGCAATCGGCAATGCCGACACCGCCCTCCTTATCGATAAGCACCCTAAGGTACCACGATCCGGCTTCTTTTACATACTCCACCGCCCAAAGCTCACATCCGGCTTCTTCAACGATGGGTTTTGCAAGTGCTTCAACTTTTTCGCTGATCTTACTCATATTTCGCTCCTGATTTTGTGTTCGGCAAAATGCTCAACAAAAAGAGTGGGCTGTGACCCACTCTTGAAAACTTACTGACTAACACAGATATAATAACACCTATATATCGTTATTGCAAGCATTTTTTGCATGCCTCCGCACAATTTATTGTTTGTGCCCATCTGTCATCCATAGTGCGCGACAAATTCCTCAAGACTTAGCCCGTTCTGGGTTATGAACTCGGCAGCCTCTTTACCGACATAGCGGTAATGCCACGGCTCATCCCATCCAGTGATGCTCTCCTTGTCGCTTGGATAACGCTTTATAAAGCCATACTGCGCGCAATTGGCATCGAGCCACGCGAAAAACTCGGCATTCATCTTGGAATAATCCAAAACTTCATACTGCTGATCCATGATGTCTATAGCAAGGCCGGTCTGATGGTCGCTTGTGCCTGGTTTTGCGACTATCTCCTCAGCCAGCTTCTGCGCTTCCTCATATGTGTATGCGCCGTTTTGCGAAAGCTCTGATGCCTTCTCGTTGAACGCCTGCTGCTGGCTTGCGAAAGACACATAGCCTGCGCTTATGTACGGTGTGTACCCTGCTTCTTTAGCGGCATCGAGCAGCTCGTTAAGGTTTTTTATTGCGCGTTTATCAAAATACATCCCGCTTGAGCCGATCTGCTTCACTTCGGGAGCATAAGACCTTAGCTTATTATCCTTATTTATAAGTATATACTGCCAGTCGCTTATGGTGATGTTCGGAAAGCTCAGATCTGCGTACTTGTCATTTGAGACATTGTCTGTTTTTTCATAGCCCTTCATCGGGTTGTCAAGATCGTTTGTTTTTACAAACACCTGGTCCGATGAGCCGACTATCACTTCGGAAGTAAGCTGCATGCGAGAATTAACTATCAAAACAAGCGTTGCCGCCATTATGAGCATGAAAAATGTCCACACTGTTTTTTTTACTCGCATAAGCTCACCTCCTAGCATTTCAAGGTATTGTACCATACTGTGAGCTTTTATACAAGTGCCTTATGTGACCGGCTTATCGTCGCTCATGGCATTTTTGAGTTTATCGAGCGCTTTCTTTTCTATCCTGCTCACATAAGATCTGCTTATGCCGCACTTCTTAGCAGTTTCACGCTGGGTCATTGGCGGTTTGCCGAGCAGCCCATAGCGCAGCATAATTATTTGCCCCTCCCTTTTATTGAGCGAAGTTTTTATTATCTCTC
>SFLE01000033.1 GCA_004553495.1 Clostridiales bacterium
CGATGCAAAGAGCATTTGCCTGTTCGAGATCGAAGCTCCGCTGGTCGCAAAGCACGCCCAGGCAGGTCAGTTCGTCATCTTCCGTCTGGATGAGCAGGGCGAGCGTACTCCTGTTTCCGTAGCAGGCTATGACCGCGAAAAGGGCACCGTAACCGTTATGGTACAGGCTGCCGGCCGCACCACCAAGATGCTGCACACCGTTGAGGAAGGCGATTATATCACCGACTTCGTAGGTCCCCTCGGCAAGGCTACCGAGATGGACGGTCTGAAGAAGGTCTGCGTCGTCGGCGGCGGCGTTGGTTGTGCCATCGCCTACCCCATCGCAAAGGAAATGCACGAAAAGGGCATCGAGGTCACATTCATAGCAGGCTTCAGAAGCGCCGACATAGTCATCCTCAAGGATGAGCTCAAGGCGGCTTCCGACAAGCTCATCATGTGCACCGACGACGGCACCTACGGCGAGAAGGGCTTCACCACCCAGTACCTCCAGCAGGAGATCGACGCCAACATCAAGGAGGGCAAGCCTCAGTTTGACCGCGTTATCGCTATCGGTCCCGACATCATGATGAAGTTCCTTGCCGAGGTCACCCGCCCTTACGGCATAAAGACCATCATCTCCCTCGACCCGATCATGGTCGACGGCACCGGCATGTGCGGCGGCTGCCGCGTTATCGTCGGCGGCGAGACCAAGTTTGCTTGCGTTGACGGTCCCGACTTCGATGCACACGAGGTCGATTTCGACTCGCTGATCAAGCGCGCAGCGTTCTACAAGGAAGAGCAGGACGAGGCTGCAAAGCATATCTGCAATATGACCGGAGGTAAGCGCAATGGCTAACATGAGAATGGATAAAAACCCGATGCCCGAGCAGGATCCCGTAGTCCGCGCCGGCAATTTCGACGAGGTCGCTCTCGGCTACACCGCGGAGATGGCAATGGACGAGGCAAAGCGCTGCCTTAACTGCCACAACATGCCCTGCCGCACCGGCTGCCCCGTTTCGGTACGCATCCCCGAGTTTATCGCCAAGGTCGCAGAGGGCGATTTTGACGCAGCATATGAGATTATAACCTCCACTAACTCCCTGCCCGCAGTCTGCGGCCGTGTTTGCCCGCAGGAAAAGCAGTGTGAGAGCAAGTGTGTCCGCGGCATCAAGGGCGAGAGCGTCGGTATCGGCCGTCTCGAGCGTTTTGTCGCAGACTACCACATGAACAAGGAAGTCAAGGACGAGATCAAGGTTCCCGAAAATAACGGTCACCGCATTGCTATCGTCGGTTCCGGTCCTGCCAGCCTTACCTGCGCGGGCGACCTGCGCAAGATGGGCTACGATGTCACCATCTTCGAGGCATTCCACAAGTCCGGCGGCGTTCTGGTTTACGGTATTCCTCAGTTCCGTCTCCCCAAGGAGATCGTTGCTGCCGAGATCGAGAACCTCAAGGCTATGGGCGTTAAGATCATAAACAACGCGATCATCGGCAAGTCCGAGACCGTTGACGAGCTGTTTAACGACGGCTTCGAGGCAGTGTTCATCGGATCCGGCGCAGGTCTGCCCCAGTTCCTGCACATCCCCGGCGAGAATCTGCTCGGCGTTTACTCCGCAAACGAGCTTCTCACCCGCGTTAACCTCATGAAGGCATACCGTGATGATTACGATACGCCTATAAAGCATTTCCACAATGTTTGCGTCGTCGGCGCAGGCAATGTCGCAATGGATGCAGCCCGCGTTTCCAAGCGTCTGGGCGCTGAGCATGTTTACATAGCATACCGCCGCGGCAAGGACGAGCTGCCCGCCCGCAAGGAAGAGGTCGAGCACGCCGAGGCAGAGGGCATCGAGTTCAGGCTCCTGAATAACCCCGTTGCCATCCACGCAGGCGAGGACGGCCATGTTACCGGCATAGAGCTCCAGAAGCAGGAGCTCGGCGAACCCGACGAAAAGGGCCGCCGTAAGCCCGTTCCCGTTGAGGGCTCCAACTGGATCCTCGATGTTGACACCGTTGTTATTGCTATCGGCACCAGCCCCAACCCGCTGATCCGCAACACCACTAAGGGTCTGACCTTCACCCGCAAGGGCGGCATCGAGGCAGACGAAGGCGGCGCGACCGCTCGTGAGGGCGTTTTCGCAGGCGGCGACGCCGTTACCGGCGCTGCTACCGTTATCCTCGCAATGGGTGCCGGCAAGACCGGTGCTAAGAGTATTGACGAGTACATAAAGAGCAAAAAGTAAGTAAACAATTTTAAAAGCGCACCGGTGCAATCCGCTCCGGTGCGCTTTTGTGCGCGTTTGCAAGCAAATTCGGACAGTTTCGGCAAGCTACTGCTTAATTTTTTGTTAATATTTCAACAATTTGAACTTTTTGCATTTAAGGTATTGCATTTAAAGGACATCTGCCGTAAAATAGCGGATGTATTTAAGCTCACTTTTATCAGATCATACTGATTTTTGCATTCATATAAGTCAGAAAGGATGGTAACCTCATGAAGCGTGACCAGTTTCAGGTCTATCTCGATGCAAATCCCGGCGCAAAACTCCGCGATGTGGTTTCGCAGATGCTTTACGACGAGATCGTCTCTCTTTGCATCGCACCGGGCACCAAGCTGAATGTAAACAGCATTGCATCGGCGCTCGGCATATCTCGCACTCCGGTAGCAGAGGCAATAATGAACCTCTGCGAGAAAGGCTTTGTCATATCCAAGCCCGACACGAGCGGATTTTTCGTCATTGATCTCAGTCTGCGCGACATGATAGACCTCTACGATGTACGCACGGCAATTGAGTGCGAGGCGGCGGCACTGTGCACCGAGCGCGCCGATGCCGAGACCGTTAAGGAGCTTGACAGGCTCGCCGTCGAATTTGCCGAGTGCGTTATCCGCAAGGATTACGATGGCATGATAGCTACCGATATGCCTTTCCATGAGCTGATCGTCGAATCCTGCGGGAATAAATACATTCAGAAGTGCTACAAGATGCTGCGTCCCAACCTCACGATGTATCAGTCCTCGATGATAAAGTTCATCAGCAATTCCGAGGATAACCCCTGGTCGCCCAGCGTTATATACAACCATGTGGCGGTAGTTGAGGCTATTAAAATGCACATCCCTGACCTTGCAAAGCAGGCAATGGCGGATCATGTTAAATCAAGCCTTAACTTCACGATGTTCTCCGGCGGCGGAGCCGACCCCTTTGCGGGAGTCAGAAAGCCTAAAGCGGGCAAAAAGTGATAAAAAAATCTCCGATCTAATTGATCGGAGATTTTTCGTTTTATTTAGTCTTCCCAGCAATCGGTCTTGCCTTCAAGTCCGACGGAGGACGCCTTGAACACAGGGTCCTTCCCCTGCTTGCGCTGGCTCATGTAATCCTTGAGTGCGGCAAGCGCGGGCTTTGCAATGATTATAATTACGGGAACATTTATTATGACCATGAATGCCTGAAGCATATCCGCGGTGTCCCACACGATGCCTGCCGAAAGCAGTGCGCCGATGAAAACGAGCGCGATGGCGATAAGGCGGAATATGAGCATGAAGGTCTTGCTCGGGCTGCGCTTGAGGATAAACTTCAGACAGCCTTCGGTGTAATAATAGTTGCCGATGAGTGTGGTGAACGCAAACAGGCTCATGGCAACGGCAATGAATACCGGTCCGAAATCACCGAGCGCCATCTGCATCGAGTTCTGGACATATGCCGCACCTGCGACATCTTTGTTGAGACCCTCGGGATTTGCGCACATGCACATGAAAGCGGTGGCGGTGCAGATAAGGAGAGTGTCGATGAACACGGAGAGCATCTGAACGAGGCCCTGCTTTACGGGGTGGGAGACATCGGCGGAAGCCGCGGCATTAGGAGCCGAACCCATACCTGCCTCATTGGAGTAAAGTCCGCGCTTTATGCCCCACATCATGCAGGAGCCGGCGAAGCCGCCGAATATTGCTTTGAAATCGAACGCCGAAGCAAAAATGTTCTTTATAACGGCGGGGAACGCGTCGATATTCATGATGACAACGACGAGGGATACGATTATGTACAGCAGACCCATGATGGGAACGAGAACGCCGGTGATATTCGTAAGGCGCTTGCCGCCGCCGAGAACGCACGCGGCAAACAGGATAGCGAGTATCGCGCCGATGATGAGCGGGGTCCTGGACGCATCATAAAAGCTGAAGGTCTTGAAGGTATCCTGAGTGTTGAACGAGGCGAGCATATTGTAGCCGACAACATAGGTCAGGATGAGGATGACGGCAAACACAACGCCGAGCCAGCGCTGCTTGAGAGCCTCCTGCATATAATAGGAAGGTCCGCCATAGTAGGTGCCGTCGGCATCCTTCTTCTTGTATATCTGTGCGAGGGTGGACTCAATGAATGCGGATGCGCCGCCGAGTATGGCGGTTATCCACATCCAGAAGATGGCACCGAAGCCGCCGGTGCATATTGCGGTGGAAACGCCGATAATATTGCCCGTGCCGACGCGGGACGCGGTGGACACCATCAGTGCACCGAACGAGGAGACCGACTTCTTATCTTTCGGCTTTTCGCTGACGACCTTTATCGCCTCGCCAAACAGTCTTATCTGGAGCAGACCAGTGCGCGAGGTAAAGTAAAGTCCCGCAACGATAAGGAACAGCGGAACTATGTACGGCTCGTACAAAAACCCGCTGATGGCGTTTATAACGCCGTGGATTTGTTCAATCATGTTGTCTCTTCCTTTGTGAAAATAATTTGTTGTTTTTTTCGCGATGTTTACATTATAGTCACAATCGCGCAAAAATGCAAGCAATATTAGCCCCTGATATGCATTTCGAACGCCTAATCACACGAATTTTAAGTCAAAATGCATTTTCCGCCGACTTGTTATTTCATTTATATGGTGATATAATTTAGGCTCTTCGCAATAACGGAGGAGATAAGATGATGAAAAAAACAGAAAAAATTCTGAACGCCGACTATACGCTTCTTCAAATAGCATACTGGGCAATGAACTCGGTCATATTCTGTTTTACCGCCGTTTTCCTGCAATTCAAGGGCTACTCGAACTACGAGATAGGCATAGTTTTTGCTCTCGGCAACATCGTGGGCTTTGTTTTGCAGCCGACGGTCGCGGGATATGTTGACCGCAGCCGCAAGAGAGCGCTGCTGCGGTGCATCCGCGTTACGGCTGTTTTGTCCATAGCGCTCATGCTGGCGGTGTTCATGATGCCGGAAAACTGCATACCGCTCACGGGCTCATATGTTTTGCTGGTGGCGGGAACGACCTTACTTACCCCGCTGTGCACCTCGCTGTGCTTTTACATGGAAAGCTGGGGATATAACATCAATTTCAGCCGCGCAAGGGCTGTCGGCTCGCTGTCGTACTCCGTATGCACTATGGCGCTCGGCTGGCTCGTGCAGAGAGTGAGCGAAAACGCGATACCGCTGTGGTACATAGCGTGCTCTGCAATGCTCGGCGTTATGAGCATAATATTCTCCGTTAAGGAAAAGCCGCACAGGAATGAGGCAGCCCCCGCCGAACATGACGAGCCGCATGAAAAAGCAAGCTCGCTTATTGAGTTTGCAAAGGAAAACAAGCTGTTCATGGTGTTTCTCGTCGGGACGGCGGTAATGTACTTTACCCATGCGCTCATTGGCAATTTCATGATAGAGTTTATCCGCAATCTCGGAGGCGACAGCGCCGATCTCGGCAATGTGCTGGCGTTCATGACGATAGTTGAAGTGCCGGTCATGCTGCTTTTCTCGCGCCTTACGCAGCGATTCCGGTGCTCTACCCTGCTGCGGGTGTCGGTCATAATGTTCACCGTAAAGGAGCTTATGATATACCTTGCACAGAGTGTTGCCGCGCTGTACGCGGCAGTGGCATTGCAGGCATTTTCGTTTGCGCTGTTCATCCCCGCTTCGGTGCGGTATGTTGACGAGGTGATCGTAAAGCGCAATGCCGTTAAGGGGCAGGCGTTCGTCACCGCCATGCTGACGCTCGGCAGCATTTTTGCAAGCTACATAGGCGGGCTTCTGCTGGACACCTCAACGCCTGAATTTACGCTTTTGGTCGGCGTTATCGTTTCGGCAGTCGGCACGCTCATACTGCTACTTTCGATACAGACGACGGACGCGCCATAAAGAAATCTCGGAACACGATATGCGTTCCGAGATCTTTTTATTCACTCTATTATTACTTCAAATCCGCCATCCTGCGCAACGCTGTCTTTTAGTCCGGCGTCGATATAAACGGTGTTCAGCGCCGTTAATTGGGATAGCGTCGACCAGTCGGAAGCGCCACGCGTTCCGGTTATGCGCAGCATCGTAAGCCCCGTAAAGCCGTCAAGACCCGTTGTAGTACTCAGGGTGCAGTCAACGAGCTCAAGCTCGGTTATTCCCCGTTCCCTGTCAAATGATTTAAAGAAGCTGCCCGTAAGATCACAGTTATAAAGGCGCACCGCTCGCAGCGAGCTCATATCGAGCACCTGGGCTATATCCGACAGCGAACAGTTTGAGAATGCAACGCTCTGGATATTAACAAGCGGCTTAAACACCGAAAAGTCGGTGCAGGAAGCTCCCTTAAACGAGGCGTAAGTGAGCTGCTGGCACTTGTTGAGGTCTCCGAGCGAGTTCAGAGATGTGCAGTTTGCGCTTATCTGCCTAAGCTCCGGCAGGTTTCCGATACCGCTGAGGCTCGAAACGCGGCTGCCGTCGAGGTTAAGGCTCGTTAGGGAGACGGCAGGCATGGTATCAAGTCCGCCGAGGCTCTGGTACTGTATCCACAGCGTCTTGAGTCCGGTAAAATACGCAAGGTCGGAAAGGTCTGCAATGCTGCCGAGTGTTACGGTGCGGGTATTGCCCTGCCAGTCGGTGTATTCAGCGCTCTTATCGCTCTGAGTGACCTCCCCTACTCCGGAGACCGGCTGGCGCAGGCTGTACTCATTGCCGATGACATAAAGCTCGGTCATGCCCTTGAGCTCGCCGACGGTTATATCGCCCTCCGTCTTTCCGGTATACTCCCTTGCTGCCCGCTCGAACACATCGTTTTTGAAGCTGCAGACGGTATCGTCCGGCAGATTCTCCACCTGAGCCGTTTTCGTTGTAAGGCGCTCGAGATAGCCGGTAAAGTAGCCGACTATAAGCGCCGCGAGCAGCACTCCGAACACGGCGACCGCTATGGACCAGCGGGCTATCTTTTTGCCCTTGCCGGTCTTTTTCTTTTCCTTTTTCGGCTTTTCTGGCGCTTTCGGCGGCTCTGGAGCCGGTCTTTCCTCGCGCTCGGCAAAGTTTTCGCTGTTTAAAAGCGGCGCACCGTATAGCTTATCATAAAAATACTCATCGCTTGGGTATGTGTACTTCATCAGGGCGAATATGTTGCCTATCTGAAGCTCCATGCCGGGGGTAAGCGCGGTATCCTCAATGAATATATTTATCGTTTTTATCTTTTTCGACTGCGCATAATGCATCTCCCTGCGGCAGTTATCCGAGCGCATATAGGCATTCGAGATAAACGCGACGACGAGATGCGCATCCACAAGGTGCGAGGCGATGCACTCCTGCCACTCGCTGCCGACCTCTATTCCCTCGTCATACCAGATATTATAGCCACGCCGGTGCATATCCGCGATTATCGGCAGCACAACGGTATCGTCGGCATGGGCATAGCTTATGAAAATATACGGCTTATCGCCCTCATATGGCTTAAAGTATTCAAAATCCTTCATTTTTATCTCCAATTTCGTGATATGCCGATTATAATATTGATCGCCGGAAAATGCAATTACCATTCTGTTAAAGCGATTGACTGTCCCGCGGAAAAATGATAAAATTTTCGAACTAAAGTGTGTGAGGTAAAGAGTATGGATTATAATGAGGTTCTTATAAACGCAAAGAAGAATATCGGTCCCAACTGCAAGGTTTGCACCGAGTGCAACGGGCTTGCCTGCGGTAATTTGATGCCCGGTCCGGGCTCTAAGGCACCCGGAAACGGCGCAAACGACAACTGGAAGGCATGGCGCGGCATTAAGCTCAACATGGACACGATAGTGCCCGATGCTCCGGTCGATACCGGCATAGAATTTTTGGGTAAGCCTCTTTCCATGCCGCTTATATCAGCGCCCGTGGGCTCGCTCAAGGCGCAGTATAACCCCACGGACGACATTCGTGATTTCAATGTTTGCTGCGCCGAGGCTGCCGAGAGGTGCGGCATTGCGTCAAGCTTCGGCGACGGTCTCGATGCAAGGGTATTCCCCCACGGCTGCGAGGTCTCAAAGGCTCACGGCGGCATTGCAATACCGGTGATAAACCCGCTGAACATGGAAACGATCATGGCAAATCTCGACACAGCAAACGCCGCAATGCCGTTTGCCGTTTCCGTTGTTGTTGACTCTGCCGGACTTCCGCACCTTAAAAAGATAAGTCCCGATGCCGGCAGCAAGAGCGTTGAGCAGTTGAGTGAGCTGTGCAAATACGCGAAAATGCCGGTTATAATCAAAGGCGTTATGACGGCACAGAGCGCTTTAAAAGCCGTTGACGCGGGTGCTGCGGCGATAATCGTTTCAAACCACGGCGGAAGAGTTCTTGCCGGAACTCCTGCAACCGCCGAGGTGCTGCCGGAGATAGTCGATGCCGTGGGCGGCAGGGCCAAAATAATCGTCGACGGCGGCATAAGAAGCGGCGTTGACATTTTCCGCGCGCTCGCACTCGGCGCCGACGCCGCAATGATATGCCGGCCGTTCCTGATAAGCTACTACGGCGGCAGGACCGAGGGTATAGTAAGCTACATTGAAAAGCTCCGCGCCGAGCTTATCGACACGATGTACATGTGTGGCGCAAGAAGCATAGCCGATATTAACCGCAGCATGATAAGGTTTTAAATAAACAAAAGCTCAGCACTTTCGTGCTGAGCTTCTGTTTTTATGGGTTATGGGGAATAGAGAGGATGAAAGAAAACTATCTGATCTGCTTAACTATTGCTTGGGATCACTTGATCTCAAGGCGTCTTGCCGCGGGGACCTCGGGGGTCTTCTCCGGCATGGTGAGGGTCAGGACACCGTCGTTATACTCGGCGGTGATGGCATCTGCATCAATGCCCTTGATATTGAAGCTGCGGCTGAACGAGCCGTAGTAACGCTCGCGACGCACAAAGCCGTTCTCGCCCTTTTCCTCTTTTTCCTCGGACTTGCGCTCCGCGGAGATGGTCAGGCAATCCTTGTCGATGTCGATGTTGATGTCTTCCTTCTTAAAGCCGGGCAGCTCAGCCTCGAGGACATAATTGCCGTCCTGCTTTTTAATGTCGGTGCGGAAACCGCTGACATCAGCGTCGTTCCAGAAGCCGTGGGACATTTCCTCCAGCTCACGGAAAGGATTATAGGATGCTACGCGACGATAGCCAAAAGGTGTAAGTTCAAACATAATCAATACCTCCATTTTTGAGGAGAGCTTTAAATCTGTTGTTTGATTTATAACTCTCGTTTCTTGTTGTATATAAAATACCATATAATTGTGAATAAATATAGTACTTTTTGTGAACAAAATGTAAACCTTAGCACTCTAATCATTAGAGTGCTAAGGTTTTTGATCCACAATATGATTATGTCCGTATATTCTGTGATTATTCGCCCTTTTTATTGAGTGCCTTGTGCTTTACAAGAACGAGCACCGCAAACGCTATCGCAACAGCCGCTATCGCAACGGATGTATACACGATCGCGGCATTATAAGTGTTATTTATATTTATCGCCTGCTCGGGACGCGCTGGCACTGTCGGAGTCGGGGTGACTTCGGGGTCGTCGCTCACGGCGGGAGTGGGCTCGGGCTTCGGATCGGCTATCATGGGATGCTCGGGCACCTTTACGGGCGCAACTGCCGCGGGCTTACCCTCGGCATCGAGCAGATCGCTCATGAGCACCCAACCGCTGAACTCCTCGCTATCGCCGGACGCGCTTACAACGATGTGTCCCCATGGGACATCGCCCATATAGCTTACGCGGTACTCGACCTTGAGCTGCGTGTCGTTTTTTATGAGCATATATTTGCCGTTTACATCGCACTCGGGCGTTTCCCACGCGACCACATAGCCATCCTCGTTATATGCCGTGTAAACGCCGCCGTCCTGCGTGAGGTTATTCGGGTCATCCCACGGGTCAGCCACAGGCTTTATCCCCAGCTCAGCATTTGCCGTAAACGGCAGCGCAGCCGCCAGTATCAGCGCCGCGATCAAAAATATCAGTTTATTTTTCATATAACAACGCCTCCTGCGCCATAGCGCAAACACTCGCAGTATAGCATATCGGCGCGAAAAAGGAAAGTGTTATTTTGTTAATGAGGGGAAAATATTGCTTAAACCGCTGCAAAATATGCGCAATACAAGCACAAAAATGCCGCATCCCATGTAGGCTGCGGCATTACTTGTATTATCAGAGCACCTTGGACAGGAAGTCCTGAAGCCTTTCGCTCTTGGGATGCTCGAAAATTTCCTTGGGCGTTCCCTCTTCGACGAGCTTACCATCAGCCATGAACAGCACACGGTTGCCGACCTCGCGGGCAAAGCCCATCTCGTGGGTGACGACGACCATCGTCATACCCTCGTGAGCAAGCTCTTTCATAACATCGAGCACTTCGCCGACCATTTCGGGGTCGAGCGCGCTCGTGGGCTCGTCAAACAGCATGACCTCAGGCTCCATGCACAGCGCGCGCACAATGGCTATACGCTGCTTCTGACCGCCGGAAAGCTGACTGGGATAAGCATTGGCGCGGTCGGCAAGTCCCACTCGCGCGAGAAGCTCCATAGCCTTAGCTTCTGCCTCCTCCTTGCTTTTCCCAAGGAGCTTCATCGGGGCAAGGGTCATGTTTCTGAGCAGCGTCATGTGCGGGAAGAGGTTAAAGTGCTGGAACACCATGCCCATCTTCTGACGGTGAAGGTTTATATTGCAGCTCGGATCGGTTATATCAACGCCGTCAAAGGTTATCGTGCCGCCAGTGGGCACCTCAAGGAGATTGAGGCACCTGAGGAATGTTGACTTGCCCGAACCGGAGGGGCCGATAACGACAACGACCTCGCCCCTATGGATGTCGGTGCTCACACCGTCGAGAGCTTTGATCTTGCCATCCTTAAAATGCTTCTGGAGAGCATCTACTTTTATGAGAACATCAGTGGTCACTGTTGCGCAGCCTCCTTTCCAGCTTGCCTACGAGCCATGTAAAGAACACGACCATTATGAGGTATATAAGTGCAACGACGATAAGCGGCAGGAACGGTGAATAGGTTGCGCCGCGGATAATATCGCCCGCCTTGGTAAGGTCTCGGATCGCAACATAACCGGCGACGGAGGTTTCCTTGAGCAGAACGATGAACTCGTTTGCGAGCGTCGGCAGAACATTTTTGAAAACCTGCGGGATTATTATGTACTGCATCGTGCGGACATAGTTAAAGCCCAGCGAGCGACCTGCCTCGAACTGCCCCTCATCGATGGACATTATACCGCCGCGTACTATCTCGGCGACATACGCACCGGAGTTTATGCCGAATGCGAGCATCGCTATCGCAAGGCTGTTTCGGGAGGATGCAAATATTATATAGTATATGATCATCAACTGAACGACCACAGGTGTGCCGCGGATA
>SFLE01000015.1 GCA_004553495.1 Clostridiales bacterium
ATTTGCTATCAAATGCCCCGTTTCCGCTTTAAGACCCCAGTGTTTTCAAGGCTTTGCGGGTTTTGTCAGTTATTCCCACTCGATGGTTGCGGGGGGTTTGGAGGTTATGTCGTAGACGATGCGGTTTATGCCCTTGACCTCGTTTACGATGCGCACGGAGACCTTGTCGAGCACATCATAGGGGATGCGTGCCCAATCGGCGGTCATGAAGTCGGTCGTCGTGACCGAGCGCAGCGCGAGGGTATAATCATATGTTCTGCCGTCGCCCATGACGCCGACCGAGCGCATATTCGTCAGCACCGCGAAGTACTGATTCATCGTGCTCTCGAGATGCGCCTTGGCGATCTCATCGCGGAATATGAAGTCCGCCTCACGGAGAATATCGAGCTTCTCCTTTGTAATATCGCCGATGACGCGGATGGCAAGTCCCGGACCGGGGAACGGCTGGCGCATGACCAGATACTCGGGCAGGCCGAGCTCTCTGCCGAGCGCGCGCACCTCGTCCTTAAACAGCAGGCGCAGCGGCTCGATTATTTCCTTGAAATCGACATAGTCGGGCAGACCGCCGACATTGTGGTGGCTTTTTATGACCGCCGCGACATTGGTGCCGGACTCGATGACATCGGGGTAGATAGTGCCCTGAGCCAGATAGTCAACGGCACCGATCTTTTTTCCCTCGTCCTCGAAAACGCGGATAAACTCCTCGCCTATTATCTTGCGCTTCGCCTCGGGTTCGGCAACACCCGCGAGCTTTGTGAGAAACCTCTCCTCGGCGTTTACGCGGATGAAATTTATATCCCAGTTTTTAAACGCAGCCTCGACCTCGTCGCCCTCATCCTTGCGCATGAGACCGTGGTCAACGAAAATACAGGTGAGCTGCGAACCGACGGCCTCCGCAAGCAGCGCCGCCGCGACGGAGGAATCAACCCCGCCGGAGAGCGCGAGCAGCACCTTGCCGTCGCCGACCTTTTCGCGGATAGACGCGACGGACGCGCGCATATAGTCGCCCATCGTCCAATCACCCTTTGCGCCGCAGACCTCGTAAAGGAAGTTGTGCAGCATTTTCTGACCGTACTCGGTGTGGTTTACCTCGGGGTGGAACTGCACGCCGTAGAACCCGCGGCTCTCGTCGCAGATGCCGACCGTGGGACAGGCGGCACTGTGCGCAACGAGCCGGAAGCTCTCGGGCACCTTCGCCATGTAATCGCCGTGGCTCATCCATGTCACGCTCTCTGCGGGCAGATCTTTAAACAGCTTGCAGTCGGCCTCGAAAAATGTCGGGGTCTTGCCGTATTCACGGGCAGTGTCCGACTGCGCGGCGGTGACCTCGCCGCCGAGGTAATGCGCCATGAGCTGGCAGCCGTAGCAGATGCCGAGCACCGGCACACCGAGTGTGAATATCTCGGGGTCTACCTGCGGCGAGCCCGCGGCGTAAACGCTCTGGGGGCCGCCGGTGAAGATGATGCCGATGGGGTCATACGCCTTAATCTCATCTATGGTCATGCTATGGGGCTTTACCTCACAGTAGACATTGCATTCGCGGACTCTGCGGGCGATGAGCTGATTATACTGACCGCCGAAGTCCAGAACAAGCACACGCTGATTGTGCATTCTTAATATCCTCCGTTAAAACATCTCGATGCAGCCCTCGCGCTCGGCGCTGACTGAAACATACTTTATCGGGCAGCCTACTGCCTTTTCGATATACTTCACATAGTCAAGTGCCGCCTTGGGCAGATCCTCGGGCTTGCGGCAGCCGGAAATATCGCACTTGAAGCCCTCGAGGTACTCGTAAACGGGCTTTGCGCGCTCGAGCTCCTCGATGTTGCCGGGGAAGTTTTCGATGCGCTTGCCGTCGAGCTCGTAAGCCACGCACACGGGGATCTTATCCATATAGCTCATAACATCGAGCTTTGTGAGCGCTATCGCGGTGCAGCCCTGCATCATTGTGCCGTAGCGGGACGCAACGACATCGAAGCCGCCGACTCTGCGGGGACGGCCGGTCGCGGCGCCGTACTCTCCGCCTGCCTCACGCAGGGCGTGAGCCTCGTCGCCGAAGAGTTCGCAGGTGAACGGTCCCTCGCCGACGCAGCTTGAATAAGCCTTCATGATGCCGATGCTCTCATCGAGCTTGAGCTGAGGAACGCCGGAGCCGATGGGCGCGTAAGCCGCGAGTGTGGTAGATGCCGAGGTGTAGGGGTAGATGCCGAAGTCGATGTCGCGCAGAGCGCCGAGCTGCGCCTCGAACATGACGGAGCTGCCATTTTTCACCGCCTCGGTGAGGTAAACGGTGGTGTCGCAGACATACTCCTCAAAGGGCTTGCCGAACTTTTCGAGCCACGCCATGATCTCATCGGTGCTGATGGGCTCGTGACCGTAGCCGCCGGCAACGGTGAGGTTTTTCCACTCGACGATACCGTCAACGCGCTCGCGCAGGTGGTCGAGGTTTTTAAGGTCGCCCATGCGCAGGGTCTTTTTCATGTACTTATCGGCGTAGACGGGGGAAATGCCGCGGCGGGTAGAGCCGAACTTCTTATCTCCGAGCCTGTCCTCCTCCAGGCCGTCAAGGAGCTTGTGATAGGGCATGCAGATGGTCGCACGGTCGCTTATCTTGAGGTTGGCGGGGCTTATCGCTATGCCTCCCTCGCGCAGGCGATTGACCTCATTGAACAGATGCTCAAGGTCGATAACGATTCCCGCGCCGAGCATATTCACGGTGTCATCGCGCAGTACGCCCGACGGCAGCAGATTCAGGATAAACTTTCCCTTGTCGTTCACCACGGTGTGACCGGCGTTGTTGCCGCCCTGATAGCGGACAACAATATCATACTTTTCCGAGAGCAGATCGACCATACGGCCCTTGCCCTCATCGCCCCAGTTGGTTCCCACGATCGCAGTTAACATAGTTTTTTGCTCCTTTTTATACATTTACACTTGCCTCGACACCGAGCTCGGACTCGTTTTTGCCGATGACAGGATCAAGATACTCTTTTATGAATTTTTCGGTCTGATGCTCCGCCATTCCGGTAAAGCCGCGCGCATCGCACAGCTCGTTGAGCTCCTCTTTATTGAGGTCGAAAGCGGGGTCAGCCATTATGCGCTCAATAAGGTCGTTTTTCTCGCCGTAGAGCTTTACCTGCTGCGCGGCGGCAACGGAATGCACCCTTATGCGCTCGTGCAGCTCCTGACGGTCGCCGCCCTTATGCTTCACGCAGTACATGAGGATATTCTCGCTCGCCATGAACGGCAGCTCATCGTCAAGATGCTTTCTGCAAACGGCGGGATAGACCCGCATACCGGTCACGATGTTTATATAGAGGTTCAGTATGCCGTCAACCGCAAGGAACGCCTCGGGGATACTCAGTCGGCGGTTTGCCGAATCATCGAGCGTGCGCTCGAGCCACTGGCTCGACGCCGTGAACGCGGCATTCTGCACATCGTTTATAACAAACCTCGACAGCGACGCGATACGCTCGGAGCGCATGGGGTTGCGCTTATACGCCATTGCCGACGAGCCTATCTGCTTTGCCTCGAATGGCTCATCCACCTCTTTAAGGTGAGACAGGAGTCGAATGTCGCTTGAGAACTTCGACGCGCTCTGCGCGATAGCCGACAGCACCTGCAAAACGGAGAAATCGACCTTCCGCGAATATGTCTGCCCGCTCACGGGCGCGCAGCGGTCAAAGCCCATTTTCTCTGCGATGAGCGCTTCGAGCCGCATGACCTTCTCCTCGTCGCCGTCGAAAAGCTCAAGAAAGCTCGCGCCGGTGCCGGTGGTACCCTTACAGCCCAAAAGCTCAAGCCTGCCGAGCTGATACTCAAGCTGCTCGAGATCGTTTAAAAGGTCATACGCCCACAGAGTTGCGCGCTTGCCGACGGTGGTGGGCTGGGCAGCCTGAAAATGCGTGTACGCAAGTGTCGGCGTGTCCTTATGCTCCTGCGCAAAACTGCGCAGCGCGGCGATCGCGTTTATGAGCTTTCTGCGCACGAGCCGGAGGGCTTCGCGCATACGGATGATGTCCGTGTTATCGCCGACATAGCAGCTCGTCGCGCCCAGGTGGATTATGGGCTTTGCGTCGGGGCAACACTCGCCGAAGGTGAGCACATGAGCCATAACATCGTGGCGCACCTCGTGCTCGTGGCGCGCGGCGGCATCATAGTCAATGTCGTTTATGTGCGCCTTCATCTGCTCGATCTGCGCGGCGCTTATCTCAAGTCCGAGCTCCTTTTCGCTCTCGGCAAGCGCTATCCAAAGCCTGCGCCATGTCGAGAACTTGAAGTCGTCGGAAAAAAGCCTTTTCATATCCTCGCCGGCATATCTGCCGCACAGGGGATTTTCATAAAACTCGTGCTTACTCATCTATCTCCTTGAACACCGTTATTCCGGTGCGCTTGTGAGCGCTGTTTCTGTGGAAGCGGTCGATTATTCTCTTCTCGGTCGCGGTGACCTCGCCGCCGTTTATATAGTTGTCTATCGCGCGATAGCTGACGCCCATCTCGTCCTCGTCGGTCTGACCGTCGAACAGTCCCGCGGAGGGGGCCTTGTTTATTATGCACGCGGGTGCGGTGAGCCACTTGAGAAATTCGATGACCTCGGTTGCGGTGAGATCGGCGATGGGGTTAAAGTCGCAGGCGCCGTCGCCCCACTTTGTGAAATAGCCCATATACCGCTCGCTGCGGTTGCCGGTTCCGGCAACAAGGCGGTACTCGGATGCCGCCACCGCATAAAGCGTTGTCATGCGCAGGCGCGGGGCGATGTTGTTTACCGCCGCGTTTGTGAGCGTAGTTATGCCCTGAAGCCTGTCTATCTCAGCCTGACGCACATCGGTCAGGTCGATAACGCGGCTTTCTATGCCGAAATGCTCAGCTACCTCCTTGGCATCCTTCATATCCTGCTCAAAATTGCGCTTTGACGCGCAGGGCATCATTATGCCTACGGTGTTCTCGCAGGCAAACTTGCACAGAATGCCAACGAGCGCGGAGTCCTTGCCGCCGGAGTTTCCGAAAACTATGCCGTCAACGCCGCTTTTCTCAACAAGCTCGCGTATGAACCGTACTCTGTCGGCAAATTCCTTGCTGTAATCACGCATGGCTGTCAGCTCCTCATCTGAAAAATGTTTTTACAATAAATTTTATAATATCCCAATGCCCGTGTCAATAAGCGGCTCTGACAAAATACGCCCCCTGCCGCCGCGTTGTTTCGGCGACTTTTTCCGACTTTCGTGCTTTTGTCCGCTCCGCGCGGACCGCCGTTTAATTTCCACTTATTCCTTACGACAACAAAAACCTTGATTTTTCAATGTTTTTTTGCTAAAATGCAGGATGTAATAATTTTGCCACATATTTTTAAACTTATTTTCACCCAAGAATTTGAGAGGAAACACTAATGAAACGATACATATCGATCCTGCTTGCAGTAGTCATGCTCGTCTCGATCGCGCCTACGGCGGCGTTTGCAGACAGTAATATGACGGCAAGCGAGAACATCAAGCTTCTTATAAAAAGCTGGGAGGGATGTGTCCTCAGAGCATATAAGGCGCACCCGAGTGAGGAGCACTGGACGATAGGCTACGGGCACTACGGCTCCGATGTATACGAGGGTATGACAATAACCGAGGAACAGGCCGACGCATATTTCGAGCAGGACATAAAGGCGTTTGAAAACGCCGTAAATCGCTGGAACGACAAGTATAGCCTCAACCTCACGCAGAACCAGTTCGACGCAATGCTCAGCCTTACATATAACTTCGGCACCGGCTGGGTCGAATATTACGACTCGTGGAGGCTCTCCCGCTATGTGCAGGCGGGCTTCAAAGACGGCTACGGCAACCGCATATCCGACCTTGAGCTTGCCGACTCCTTCGGCGTTCTGTGCTCTGCCGGCGGCGAGATACTCCCCGGTCTCATCGTGCGCCGCATAAACGAGGCGGAGATATTCCTGTACAACAACTATCACACCGACAACACAAATTTCGTGTATCTCATTTTGGATGCGGGCGCGGGCACCGTGAAGGGCAACAGAGTAGTTATCTACTATAAGGGCAGTCCCTACGGAACCCTCCCCACCGCCACCCGCTCGGGCTACACGCTCAGCTATTGGAAGGACACCAAGACCGGCAGTGCGATATACTCATCCACCGTTGCCGATGTATCGCGCAGTCTCGTCGCCGTATGGTCCGACGGCTCCACGCCGTCCGGCATGTGCCCTCTGGGGGATAGTTGCCCGTCGAAGAGCTTTACAGATGTTCCCGCCAGCTTCTGGGCGCACAACGACATTGATGCAGCTGTTTCAAACGGGCTGTTTAAGGGCACGAGCGCAACGACCTTCAGCCCCGACATCGCAATGACCCGCGCGATGCTCGTAACGGTGCTGTACCGTCTCGGCGGCAATGGCGAGGATGTATCCGGTATGGAAAATCCCTTCAACGACCTCGATGAGGAGGGCTATTATTACGATGCCGTCCTCTGGGCATCCGAGCACCACATTGCAAACGGCTTTGTTGACGGCTCGTTTAAGCCCAACGACACGCTCACGCGCGAGCAGCTTGCAACCATGCTGCACAGATACGCAAATTACATGGGCTACCCCACCGATGTTTACTCTGACATAGGCGACTATGAGGATGCCCACGATGTCGGCGAATACGCACGCGAGAGCATGTGCTGGGCGGTCGGCGCAGGCATAATCAAGGGACTTACGAGCACGACTATATCGCCCAAAACGAGCGCCACACGCGCGCAGGTCGCAACGATGCTCATCCGTTTTGCCGGAAGCATGCTCTGAAAGATAAGCGCATAATAAAACTCCGTTCGATGCACTATCGAACGGAGTTTTTGTTTATTCCTCGGGCGCTGCGGTGGGCGTGGGAGTCGGGGTCGGAGTGGGCTCCGGCTTTTTCACGAAGGTTGCGATTATGCTGTGGTTTTCCGTGATGTTCGAGAGAGTGTAGCTCTCAAGAGGTCCCTTGTCCGAGCCGTCTATGCTGACCGACTGGATCTCGTAGCCCTCGCTGGGCGTTATATTGACCGTGATGCTGCCCCACTCGGCAACGCTCACGCTGCCGCTGGGATCGGTCGTTCCGCCGTTGCCGGCGGTGACAAGCACGGTGTAGGTTTCGCTGCCGGTCTTGCCGGTATCCTTATCGTCGGGAGCGGCACTTTCCAGCACGGCATTGTCATTTGCCTGAACCGAGCCGGGGCGGAAGTCGAAGCAGCCGTCGTCTGCTACTACTACGACGGTGACGACCGCAAGGACGCATAATACAAGCGTTATCACCCACTTGGTCTTCATGCTCATCCGCTTTTTTTCTTTATTTTCTTTTTTCATATCTTATCCTCCGGAAGCCTCACTTGTCCTGCTGCGTGCCTTTGCTTTTCGGCTTGCCGCAGTGATAAAACCAACGGCCGCCGGACTTCTTTTTCTCTCCGTCGGCATTTTTGCGCTGCTGTGCTGGTGCATCGCTCTGCTGGGGCGCCGGTTTCTTGCCGCCGCCTCTGCGGTTATTTCTCGGCTTGGGGCGAACGCTCTTTTTAGCCGCGTCATCCTCCGGCTGCTTGGGCGCGGGCTGAGGCTGCTTCGGCTCTGCGGGCTTCCTGCTGCCGCCTCGGCGGTTTCGACGGCTGCGGCTGCGCTTTTTCGCGGGCTCGGAGTGCTCCGTGATCTCCTCGGGCTCCGCCGCGAACAGCTCTGGCAGCTTCCACTCGTTCTCTTCCTCTTCGTCCTCCTCGGGCTCGGGGACATATTTGAGCACAGATGGCGGAGTCTCGCCGTCCTTGGGTCTGCCGCCGGGGACGGTCGCCACCTCCACGGAGCGGTAAGTCTTTACCGTGTCGTCGCCCTCGCCGTCGAGCTTTACCTTCACGAGCTGACGCAGGAGATTTACCTGCGTGACAACGCCGTAGCCCGCCGGAGTTTCAACGAACGCGCCCTGCTTGGGAACGCTCTTCATCAGGTCCTCATACGCCTCCTGCTCATATCTCAGGCAGCACATGAGTCTGCCGCAGCTACCGGAGATCTTGCCGGGGTTGAGCGACATCGACTGCACCTTTGCCATTTTGGTCGAGACCGGCTGGAACTCGTCGATAAACTGGCTGCAGCAGAACGGTCTGCCGCATATGCCGAGACCGCCGAGCATTTTTGCCTCGTCTCTAACGCCGATCTGTCGAAGCTCGATGCGGTTGCGGAATATGCCCGCGAGGTCCTTTACGAGCTCGCGGAAGTCAACTCTGCCGTCGGAGGTGAAGAAGAACATCGTCTTATTGCCCTCGAAGTTGCACTCGACATCCACCAGCTTCATATCAAGCCCATGCTCGGCTATCTTCTGCTGGCATATCTCAAACGCCTCTTTTTCGCGTTGCTTGTTTATCTCGGCAACGCGGAGATCGTCGCGCGTTGCTATCCTTATCACCGGTCGCAGCGGCGGTACTACCGCCGTGTCCTCCACCATATGATTTCCGCGAACACAGTCAGCCATTTCGAGACCCTTGCTCGTTTCAACGATGACCTGCTGCCCGCTTTTTACATCCTTTCCGTTGGGCGCAAAGAAATAGCTCTTGCCCCTGTTTTTGAATTTTACGCTTATAACCTCAGTCAATTGTTTTCCTCGTTTCCGCCGCCGAGCCTACTGCCAGCAGTCCAAGAATGTGTTTTATGCCCGTGTTGACCGTTCTGTACTCAAGGCAGCGGTCAACGAGCCTTATAATATCCATTACGCGTTGTTTATCCTGCGTTGATATAAGCATACCCACAAGGCGCTTTTTTAGTGCACACAGAAAATCCGCCGTCTGCTGCGCATCGAGCTTTTCGTGATCAAAGCACCACGCCGTTACGCCGGGCACATCGTTTTTATCCAAAAGTGCGGCAAACTCGTCGGCAAGCTGCGCCGTTTTTTCATCCTCGGCATCCTCCGCTCCGGTGCATCTGACCGTCGTGCAGCGCGATCTGACCGTTATGAGGAGCTTATCGGGATTTGCCGCGCACAGGATGAAATGAACTCCCTCGGGCGGCTCCTCGAACAGCTTGAGCGCGGCGTTCTGTGCCTGCTCGTTCATGCAGTCGGCATCGGCAATGATATAGACCTTTGCCGCGGCCTCGTTGGGCAAAACATACGCGTCGGCGCTGAGCGCGCGGATCTGATCGACGAGTATCTCCTTTTTGCGATTGCCCTTATCGTCGGTGAGCCGAGATATGACCGCAAGATCCGGATGGACGCGCGCCGCGACCTTGCGGCAGTCGCGGCATACGCCGCACGGACGCTTGTCCGGACTGCTGCACAGCATCTCCTGCGCAAGCTCATAAGCCTTGCTCATGCGCGCATTTTCCGACGGCGAGGACACTATATACGCGTGCGACAATTTTTCCATAGCACCCTCCCCCGGATAACCAAACACTTAATCAGTTTATTTTACTCTTTTCCGGACTTTAAGTCAACAAAAACCGCCGCGCCGTTTCTGACAGCTCGCTCATGCCAATGCGCCGCCGTATATCCGGCAGCACTTTGATCCGGATACTAATAGTGCAAAATTAATTTTTCGAAAAAACTCTTGACAAATGTATACCTGTGTTGAGCTCCCGCCGGAGGATGCCATCGAGCTCGGCAGGCTTCTGAAAAGACTCCTGGGTCTGATAGAAAACGGCGGCGAAAATTCATAACAAAAAAATCCCCGACCTGACGGTCGGGGATTTTTCATTTCAGATCACTGCTTTGCCTCGATGTACTCGACTATCTTGCCGACGGTAGCAAGCTGGGCTGCATCATCATCGGAGATCTGTACGCCGAACTCGTCCTCAACGGACATGATGAGCTCAACGACATCGAGCGAATCTGCGCCGAGGTCATCGACGATATTGGTGTCTGCGGAAATGCTGTCAGCGGATACTTCAAACTGCTGTGCAAGAATATCTTTGATCTTTTCAAGTATCATTGTTAATTCCTCCAATATACGGTGGCTTTATGCCCACTCACGGCTTTGCGGCTTATTGTCGGTGTTCTGCGGGCGGTCGTAAGACACGACGACGCGGCGGTTCGGCTCGGTGCCGGTGGAGCTGGTCGTTACGCCCTCATAATCCTGAAGCGCCGCATGGATGATATGGCGCTCATAGCTGTTCATCGGTTCAAGCGCCATGCTGCGCTTGTACTTTATGACCTTTGCCGCCATCTTCTCGGCAAGGCGGACGAGGGATTCCTCGCGCTTTGCACGATAGCTCTCTGCATCGACGCATATGTGCATATGCTTATCGTTGCCGCGGTTGACGACATAGTTTGTAAGGTGCTGTATCGCATCGAGCGTTTCGCCGCGGCGGCCGATGACAGCGCCCATGTTTGCGCCGGAGAGCTCAACTGCAATGCTTTTTGCATCGCGGCGGGTGATGCTGATGTCCGCCTCAGTTCCCATGCGCTCGAGAAGTCCTGTTAGGAAGGTTCTGATCGCCGCAAACTCGCCGTTTTCGCTCTGCACGGGCTCCGCCTTTGCGGGAGCGGCAGTCTCGATGGGCTTTGCCTCGACCTTTTCTTCGGGCTCATCGGGAACTTCATACTCAACACGCACCACTGCGGGAGAAGCGCCTATGCCCAGAAATCCGGATTTTGCGCGCTCAACGATGGTAAGTGACACATCGTCGCGTTCAAGTCCGAGCTCCTTGAGGGCGGCAGCGATGGCTTCATCCTCGGTGCGGCCTGTGGTTTCCAAAGACTTTATCATGTTTCAGTATTCTCCTGTGACTGTTCAGGCTCCTCTTCCGCCGGAGCGGCAGACTCCTTCATCTCGTCTGCATAGCGGTTGGGATCGTAAGCTCTGCCTCTTGCATAGCGGCGTTTGCCGACCTGAGAGGGATTTTCCGGCGTTTCGATGCCGAGCTGCGCGCGTCTTGCCTCGCGCTCCGCCCTTTCGGTGGCGGCACGGCGTTCGTCGTCTATCTGCTTCTGCTGAGCCTGCATCTTCTTTTTGCTGGTGTTGCTGTTGCGGGTGGTGGCTCCCTCCGCGCGGAGCTGCTCAGTCTCCTCACGACGGCGTGCCATCTCCTCTTCCTTTGCCTTCTGAGCGGCGATACGCTCTGCATCCTCTATGTCGAGCTTGCGCTTATAGTGCTTTGTGAGCACAACATCACGCACGATGCCGAAGCAACTGTTTGCTATCCAGTAAACGCCGAGGGCAGCGGGCATGATAAAGCAGATCCATATCGACATAATGGGCATCATGAGATTCATCGTCTTCATGCTGACCTGAGCCTGCGCGCCTGCCTGAGGAGGATTGGTCGCCTGGCTGATCTTCATGGAAGCCCACGACAGGAACGCCGCGATGATCGGGATGAAGAACAGTCCGATCTGAGCGCCGATGTCGGCGCTGCTGAAATCAAAGGACCATATCTTCCACTTTGGCACCATACCGAGGTTCATGCCGAGGAACGAATAGTCGATGTCGAGCAGCTTGCCGCCGAAATCGCCGAGTGCGTTTATAACGCTGTCCCAATTCTGGTGGATGGCATTCGTAACGCCGATCTGGTCATAGGTACCCTGCTTGGAGGCGACAAAGCCTGCGTTCTGGGTAGCCCACTCGGTCAGTGCCTTTACGCTCTTGTCGCTCAGGCCCATCATGTAGCCGAGCGGCTGACGGATAACTCCGTACAGCGCGAGCAGGATGGGGAACGGCAGCAGCGACCACAGGCAGCCGGAGGTGGGGCTTGCGCCCTGCTCCTTATACAGCTTCATTACCTCCTGCTGGTACTTCTGCTGATTGCCTTTGTGCTTTTTCTCAAGCTCCTTGAGCTGAGGCTGGATGCGGGTGGTCTTCATCATACCCTTTTTGCTCTTTGCCATGAACGGCAGCAGGATAAGGTTGACTACCAGAGCAAAGAGAATAATGGCGAGACCGTAGCTGTCGGTCCAGTTATAAAGGATCTCCAGCAGTCTGGCAAACGGCCAGACAACAATGTCTACCAATGACATAAGTTTCTCCTTGTATTCCGATCCTCGTCAGGGAACGGGATCGAAGAAATTGTGTTCGCCGAAGTGAAACGGATGGCACTTCGACAGCCGCTTCAGGGCGAGCCAGCCGCCCTTCAAAGCCCCGTATTTCTCGATGGCTTCAACGGCATACTGTGAGCAGGTCGGAATAAATCTGCATCGCGGAGGAAAAGCCGGCGAAATGTATTTCTGATACACACGAATGAGGGCAAGAAGCAGCTTTTTCATTCCGCTTCCCCTTTCAGAAGCCCGAGCTCGCAGCACGCGCCGATAAACGCCCGCTCAAGCTTTGCATACTCGGCGTTAACGCACCTTGTCCTCGCAACGATGACTATATCGGCGCTGTCAATGAGCCTAGACGCATTGAGCCTGTATATCTCCCTGAGGCGGCGGCGCACTCTGTTGCGCACGACTGCCTTCCCCAGCTTTGTAGACACTGTGTAGCCCACGCGGCGCACACCGCGCGAGGTCTTCAGAGCATACACGACCATATAGGGTGTAACGGCGGTCTTACCTTTATTATAAAGCCGCCTGAATTCATAATTTTTCTTCAGAGTTACCCTGAGATCCAATTATCCCACCCTTGCTTTCCGCAAACACCTAAAGGGCGGATAATACCCGCCCTAAAAATTTATTTGCTTTTCCTGCTCGGAGCTACCAAATCAGGCGCTCAGCTTTGCTCTGCCCTTCGCTCTGCGGCGGGCGAGTACCTTGCGACCGTTTGCGGTTGCCATTCTCTTGCGGAAGCCGTGCTCTTTCTTGCGCTGACGCTTCTTGGGCTGGTAAGTACGCAGCATTTTTTCTGCACTCCTTTCAGAAATTGATACTCAACATCGGGCTTTTACCCGAAGTAGTTGACAAATGAAAACTTCCGATGCCGACAAGCATCGGAAATTTATTATATACGATATGCTTTTGCCGTGTCAAGGATTTTTTGCCTACAAACCGGCGGGATAAAGAGCGTCCGGGTAGCGTGGGCGCATTTCAGCCCGCCGGAGCCGACAAATTACGCTTTGAGCTGCAGATCCTCTCCGCGCAGATACTTGCCCAGCGGCTTCCAGAGAAGCGCGCCGACGATGAGGATGGCTACCATGTCGATGAGCATATACGCACCGTTGTACAGTGCCGAGTAGAACCACGGGGTGGTCATGGTCATGTTGAAAAACACCTCGGGCATATACTCTGCCCAAACGGTAGCTCCGACGACATAGTGAACGAGGAAGCGGGCTACGCAGGCGACGATGGTGCCGATGAAAAAGCCGTTTTTCTTGCCCTTGAACAGACCTGCGAGAGCGAGCACGGTGTAAGCCACGAGGTAGTCGCCGACGATGGACTGCCAGCCGAGGGCGATGCCGCCGTCATACATGAACTGGATGACGCCGTAGATAAAGCCCACGATCAGCGAAGGACCGAAGCCCCAGCGAACGCAGAAAATAATTATCGGCAGCATGGCGAGGTCAAACGAGCCGCCCTGTGGCATTTTCCAGATGGGCAGCATGCTCAGAACGGTAGCCAGAGCGATGAATATCGCGCCCTCGCACAGAGCGCGGAGAGTGAGTTTGGTCTTCTTCTTCATTGCCATTGTAATTCCTCCTAAAGCAAAAAAACGCGCTGCCTGAGCAGCGCGGTCATAGGAAAACGATTGTATAAAAATTTTCGTTTCCTACGCCGGCATTACCCGGATCAGGTTCGAGGGTTCCGGAAATTCGATTCTTTCCGTCTCAGCCGAGAGAACTCAGCACCCCTTATTTGCAATTGTGATTTTATTACCGACCTGTGAATTTGTCAAGATAGTCCGTAAAGAATTTTTGCTTCGGAAGCCATGCCATGAGCGGAAGTCCGATAACGAACATCGCCGCAGCCTCGCCGAGACCGACCTGACCCGCAAAAACGGCAAATGCGCCGAAGTTCTCGATGGGGTCGAGCCCCGCGATGACCTTTGTGAGCATTGCGCCGACTATAAGCGCGTTCCACACCACCGGCATAAGGCAGGCGAGCACCTTTTTGTTTTTCTTGCCGCACCATGCTATGCACAGGCAGGAAATAAGCGTTGCCAGCGAGCCGAAGATTATATCCGGCAATCCCGCCGCGCTTGCTATATTGGCTACCGCGCAGCCGAAAAACAGTCCCCACGCCGTGTGCGGCATGAAAAACGGCAGTATGCACAGCGCCTCGGAAACGCGGCACTGGACGAGTCCGTAGCTTATCGGTGCGAGCACGAGCGTGAGCACCGCGTACAATGCGCCGACTACGGCGGCGGATACAAGTTTATGCGTTGTTTTATTCATGGTTTTCTCCGTTACTGTTAAGCGAAAATACGCAGCCGCAGTACTCCTGCCTATAAAGCCCGTATTTTTCCGAAAGTATTATCGAGCGATGGTTGCCCTCGCGCTTTTTAAACTCCGACGGCAGCCAGCTCACGCCGTATTTCTTCTCAGCCTCGCGTCCGATGGCGTTTATCGCAACGGCGTCCTTGCGCGAGGAAACGGTAAGCGTTGTGCAGAACCAGTCAAATCCCCGCTCTGCGGCTATGCGCGCGGTCTCATCGAGACGGAGCCTGAAGCACTCAAGGCACCGTTTGCCCTCCTCGGGCTCGTTTTCAAGCCCCTTTATGCGCGAAAAATAGTCCTCGCTGCGCCACGGCAGCACCAGAAGGCGCGCAGCCGCTCCGTCCTGTGACAGGCAGGAGATGAGCTTTTCCTGCGTTTCAAGGCGCTTATGATACTCGCTCTCTGGCCACAGATTGGGGTTATACCACAAGACCGTCACATCAAAATGCTTCGTGAGCAGCTCTATTACCGAGCTTGAGCACGGACCGCAGCAGCTATGCAGCAGCAGCCTCGGCTTTTTCTCTCCGAAGCCCTCGACTATCTTATCGAATTTTCTAAAAAAATTTTCTCTGTTCATGAGCTTACATTATATATACATACATTTTGCGTGTCAATAACATTAGGTGCTTGTTTTTGCATGGTTTTTCATGTAAACTAAGTATAGCTAACCTAATGGCACTAATTTATAGGAGGAAGAAACATGAAGAAAACCGCATTCCTGCGGCGCGGCACTTGCGTTCTGCTTGCCATTATAATGGTATGCACGCTCATAGTCCCCGCGCTCGCTGCTCCGGCAGGCGCCGATGAGGGGATAAACCTCAAGATCGCCGTCCTGAGCGACACTCACTACCTGTCCCCCGACATGATAAAGGACACGGCAGATTTTCGCAAGAGCTTAAACAGCGACCGTAAGCTCATGACCGAGGGCAGCGCGATAAACCTCAAGCTGCTTGAGGCCGTCAGAGAGGATAAGCCCGACATACTCCTCATCTCCGGCGACATCACCAAGGACGGTGAGCTTGAAGGGCACAGAGACATGGCCGCCCGCCTTCAGCAGCTTCAGAAGGACGTTCCCGGTCTGAAGGTCTACGTCATTAACGGCAACCACGACGTGCGAAACGCAGGTGCGAAAAACTATAACACCCCCGACGGCAAGGCAGTCAAGGCGACCCGCACTCAGCCGAGCGACTTCGTCTCCGCTTACAGCTTTGTCTACAACGACGAGACCGTCATCGCCCGCTTCGTCCCCTCCGAGGGCAAGGAGGCAGGTCAGCTTTCCTACGTTGCGCGTCCCTGCGAGGGCGTGACGATAATCGCGCTTGACACCTGCTGCTACAGCAAGGACAACACCTCCAAGGGCAAAAACGAGCACGAGACCCGCGGCGCTATGAGCGATGAGCTCGTTGCCTGGGCGACCGAGCAGATAAGCGCGGCAAAGGCCAAGGGCGATCACGTCATCGCGTTCTCCCACCACGGCTTCGTTCCCCACTTCTCCATGGAGCCCGATATCCTCAAGATCTACCTCGTCGATGACTTCAAGAAGATAGCTACCCAGTTTGCCGATGCAGGTCTTGAGATGGTCTTTACCGGTCATATGCACGCAAACGACATCGCCGCCATGACCACCAAGAACGGCAACACCCTCTACGACGTGGAGACCGGCTCCAACCTCACCTACCCCTCCCCCGCTCGCTTCGTGCAGCTTCGTGAGGTAGGCGACAGCCTCGTGGCCTCCGTCAACACTCTCAACCACGTCGGCCCCATCACCTATTATAACGCCCTCACCGGCAAGACCGAGACGATAGAAGACCTCACCGCCTACGGCAAGGAGGCAGGCTTCACGCCCGAGATGCTCAACACCGTTGCGGGCACCTTCGTCGGCAAGATCCTCAAGAAATTCGTCACCGTCGATACCAGCGTTTCCGAGTGGATCAACGCCCGGATAATCGAGAACATTCAGGCGATCGTCACCGACGTCGTCAACATCCCCATCACCGAGGACAAGAACCTCCTCGACGTTGCAAACTACATCTACCAGAGCCACCTCGGCGGCGAGGACGACGGCAACTACCCCGACTGGGTACAGGTCGGACTTGACAAGGTCAAGTCGGGCGAAATTGTCGATCAGCTCCTTACCATCGTCAAAAAGCACGCCTTCGGCGACGTCGCAAGCGGCATTAAATTCGACAACATCTTCACCAAGGCAGTCAAGGCCGCAATGAGCGATTACATCTACCGCATCGCCGTTTCCATGGGCAACGACACCAACTTCACCGACGATAACGACGCGCTCATCGTCCTCAGCGGCAGCCTCAAGGCGGCAAGCGTTGCAGTCAGCTGCGACGGCAAGACCATGAACGCACCCGCAATAGTCGATAACGGCGTCTGCACCGTTTTCCCGACCCGCATCCTCATGCGCGAGCTCGGCGCTGCCGGCAAGGCAGTCACCGTTGACGCTTCGGCAAGCGGCGCGGAGACCGTCTGCGTTTGGGAGCGCGGCGCAAGAGCTCTCGCAGCGGCGGATAAGGTGAACTTCATAGCCGCGAACGGCAGCATGGAATTTGCCGCGGCAGACCTCGCCACCGGCGGCGACGTGTACACCGCCATCGCCTCGGCAGTCCCCAACGACGCGCAGAAGCGCGCGCTCGGAAATCAGCTCAACACTGCGGCTCCCTTCGTCGTGAACGCGACCGTTGACGGCAAGGCCATCACCGCACCGTGCAGCGTCACGCTCGGCTACAAGCCCGGCAACGAGGGCTCGAACACCCTGACGGTCGTCTCCGTCGGCGACAAGGGCGAGATAGCCTCGGCAGACGGCAGATACGAGGGCGGCGTTATGAAGTGCACCGTCCCTGCAAACACGCTGAGCGCAGTCGTCCGCTTCCCGTTCTTCGATGTCGCGGAAAACGCATGGTTCTTCGGCGATGTCGTCTATGCGAGCAACAACAGTCTCTTTAACGGCACTGCCGCAAACACCTTCTCGCCCGACGCGACCATGACCCGCGCAATGCTCGTAACTGTCCTGTGGCGCATGGAGGGTCAGCCCGAGGCGGCCGCGTCCTCGTTCACCGACGCTCAGGGCGGCTGGTACAGCAAGGCGGTAGACTGGGCAAGCGCAAACGGCATAGTAAACGGCGTAAGCAGCACCTCGTTTGCTCCCGACGCCGATGTAACGCGCGAGCAGATGGCAGCGATCCTGTTCCGCTACGCCGGCTTCAAAGGGGTCAGCGTCAGCGCGCGAGCCGACATAAGCGGCTTTGCCGACTACGGCAGCGTTTCCGAGTATGCGCTCGATGCTCTCTCATGGGCAAATGCCGAGGGCATCATAAACGGCAGCGACGCAAACACGCTCATGCCCCGGAACGGCGCATCCCGCGCACAGGTCGCGGCGATACTCCACCGCTACATCGAAAACTGCATCTACTGATAACCACAGCAAAAAACTCCGTGAGCAAGTGCTCACGGAGTTTTTTTATTCTTATTGCTTACGACAGCAGCACGGAGTCTGTCTCCTCCTGAGCGCCTGCTTTTTCGGCAAATCTCTCAAGGAGGTCGGCTTTGGTGAGATTCTTCTTATCCTCGCCGGAAATGTCGAGCACTATCCTGCCTCTGTCCATCATTATAAGACGGTTGCCGTGGCGGATGGCGTCGCTCATGTTATGGGTTATCATGAGCGCGGTGAGCTTATTCTCGCTGATTATCTTATCGGAGAGCTCAAGCACCTTTTTCGCCGTGCCGGGGTCGAGAGCCGCGGTGTGCTCGTCGAGCAGCAGGAGCTTGGGGGTCTGGAGCGACGCCATGAGCAGCGTCAGCGCCTGACGCTGACCGCCGGAGAGCAGTCCGACCTTTGCGGTGAGTCTGTCCTCGAGCCCCAGTCCGAGAGTTGCGAGCTTTTCGCGGTACAGCTCGCGCTCGGCTGCGGTAACGCCCCATTTGAGCCCGCGCTTTTTGCCGCGGCGGTATGCAAGAGCGAGGTTTTCATCGATCTGCATATTGGGTGCAGTACCCATCATGGGGTCCTGAAAAACTCTGCCGATGTACTTTGCTCTTTTGTACTCGGGCATGCCGGTAACATCCTCGCCGTCGATGATTATGGCTCCGGAATCGACGGGCCATACGCCCGCTACGGCGTTGAGCAGGGTGCTCTTTCCCGCGCCGTTGCCGCCGATGACGGTGACGAAATCGCCGTCGTTTAAGCTCAGGCTGAGCTCGGACAATGCGCGCTTTTCATTTATTGTGCCCGCGTTGAAGGTCTTTGAAATGTTTTTTACTTCAAGCATTATGCCTCGCTCCTTTCACTCATCGCGCGCTTTCTGGCGCCTGCAAACGAGCTTTTCGACCTTGCCTTGAGCTGCGGCACGGCAAGGAATACGGCAACGATTATAGCGGTGAGCAGCTTCAGATCGTTCGGGTCGAGCTTGAGCCAGAGGATAACGACCATGACCGCATAGTAGATAACGCCGCCCAGAATGATAAAGCACAGCTTAACGGCGAAGTTGCAGCCCTTGCTGAAGATAGCGTCGCACAGTATCTCCCCGATAACGATGGCGGCAAGTCCTATGACGATCGCGCCGCGTCCCATGCTGATATCGGCGGTGCCCTGGAACTGGGTCATAAGTCCGCCCGCGAGAGCGACTATGCCGTTTGAAAGTCCAAGTCCGATTACCTTCATGGTTTCGATGTGGATGCCCTGCGCGCGGCTCATTGCGGGGTTATTGCCCGTTGCGCGCAGCGCGCTGCCCTGCTCGGTGCCGAAGTACCAGTAGCACAGCGCAACGATGACGGCGGCGATGATCACACCGACGAGTATCGCCTGCGGGATGTGCAGCGAGGATACCAAAAATCCGTTGCCGTCCTCCCAGAACATTCCGAACTTCTGAACGCTGGCGGTCTGGTTCGCCTTTGTCATTATGCGCAGGTTTATCGAATACAGCGCAAACTGCGTGAGTATACCTGCGAGTATCGCCGGAATGCCGAGCTTTGTGTGAAGAAAGCCGGTGCACAGTCCGGTGATAACGCCAACGACTATGGCGATAAGGAGCGCTGCCCATGCGGGCATGCCCGCCAGCAGGAGCATTACGGTGACGGCGCCGCCGGTGGCGAACGAGCCGTCAACGGTCATATCGGGTATATCCAGCAGGCGGAAGGTTATAAACACTCCCAGCGCCATGAGTCCCCAGATGATGCCCTGCGCGACGGCGGCGGGCATTCTTCCTATGAGATTGGAAACGCTCAGGGCGGACAGGTAAACGGACATTGTCATTTTTCAGACCTCATTTCGGTTGGTTGATTGTTTATTAGCCGATAGCTACATAATCGGAGGGAACGGTGATGCCAAGCTCCTGGCAGATGTCGGGGTTGTACTTTTTAACGGGGTTTGCGTAGTACTCGATGGGCATGGTGGAAATGTCGGACTCGCCCTTGAGGATCTTTGCCGCCATCTTGCCGGTGGTAACGCCGAGCTGGTAGTAGTCGATGGACAGAGTTGCTATGCCGCAGCCGCTGCAGATGCCCTCTTCGCCCGTAATGATGGGGGTCTTCTTGGGCAGAGCGACATTGTTTATTGCCTCGGCACAGGATGCAGCGGTGTTATCGGTGGGGATGTAAAGAGCGTCGCACTCGTCGCATGCGGTGGCGGTAACGGTGGCAACATCGTTGGAGTCGGAGAAGGAGTAGACCTTAACGGTGATGCCCTTGTCCTCAAGAGCTGCCTTGACTACATCGCACTGGTAAATGGAGTTTGCCTCAGCCGAGCAGTAGAGGATGCCTACGGTCTTTGCGTCGGGAAGGAGCTCGGTGATCATCGCTGCCTGCTGATCCAGAGGAGCAAGGTCGGAGGTGCCGGAGACATTGCCGCCGACGGTGCCGTTGAAGTTTTCAATGTCAAGCGCAACACCGTATTCGGTGACTGCGGTGCCGAGGATGGGGATGGACTGAGTTGCGGAAACGGCTGCCTGAAGCGCCGGAGTCGCGTTTGCAAGGATGAGGTCAACGCCGTCGGAAACGAAGCCGTTGCAGATGGTGCCGCAGGTCGGGATATCGTTGTTGGCGTTCTGCTCAACAAACTCGACCTTGTCGCCGAACTCTTCCGTCAGAGCGTCCCTGAAGCCCTTGGTGGCGGCGTCGAGAGCATCGTGCTGAACGAGCTGGCATATGCCGACGGTGTAGGTGTCCTTGGCGGTATCGTCGCCGCCGTTGCCGCAAGCGGCAAAGCTCAGACACATTGCCGCTGCCATAACCAGAGCAGTTATTTTCTTCTTCATGTCGATTTCTCCTTTAAAAATTTTTATCTTTTCAAAAAGCGAGGGTGAAATAAAAAAACAGGGCGCCGCCGGTTGGCAGCACCCTGAGATTTCCTAAGTATCAGAAAAGGCTGGGCTCCACGCGCCGGTCGGATAAATTTGAAACAGCAAAATAGCGCTCTGCATAGCAGAGCTGCATAAAGCGGAAATAGGAGTAGGCAGACTCATAGCGTCTGCCGGTGTTTATGACATTGTTCATTGCGCAGATGCTCATTGCAGCTTCTCCTTTTGCTCAGTTTCGATGGTTCCGACCACCGCGTTTTTATGGACAAATAATAGCGCTTTAAATGGGAAAAGTCAACCGTCATTTACAACAAAAGATGCGGTATTTTGCAATAAAAATCATACATCCGGCACAAAAAGCACCGGATGCATGGTTTTTGAGGATTTGTTTGGAGTCCTATCGCGGGCTCAATTCATACCAAATTTGTATGCATTATAACCGAGCTCATGAAAAGTATCAATAGTATGTTGACGAAAACTTCCGCAAAATTTTTTCACTTGGGTATTGACAACTGAAAATCCGGTGCTATAATTGCACCATCAAAACCAGTGACGAAGAGTAGTAGTTCTGCAAAACCGTCGTTAAGAGAGCCGTGGGTGGTGCGATCACGGTCGTCGGGGCAGAGTGAATGGACTTCGGAGGGCGGCTTGAAAGGCTTTGCCGAGTAGATGCCGACGGGATCCCTCCCGTTATCAATCGGGGTGCGTATGATGGTACGCATAAGCGAGCGGACGCGTAAGCGTCAATTTGGGTGGTATCGCAGGAGTGCAGCTCTTGTCCCATTGTTGGGATAGGTGGCTGCTTTTTTGTTTTTATTTTTAAAACGGGCTCCCCTCCATCTGCACCCAAGAAACAAAAAATTTTTGGAGGAAAAAACAATGAAAAACATCATCAAAAAGGCACTCGCGCTCGTATGCGCACTGGCAATGGTATTCACTCTCTGCGCCTGCGGAAACGGCGGCGGAGAGGACAGCGCAAAGGTCTACAAGGTCGGCATATGCAACTATGTTGACGATGCGTCCCTTAACCAGATAGTCGAAAACATCCAGTCCCGCCTGAAGGAGATCGGCGACGAGCAGGGCGTGACCTTCGAGGTCTCCTATGACAACTGCAATGCCGATGCGACCGTTATGGAGCAGATAATCTCCAACTTCATCGCTGACGGCGTTGATCTCATGATAGGCGTTGCAACTCCGGTCGCCATGCGTATGCAGGCGCTCACCGAGGATAACGGCATCCCCGTTGTGTTCTCCGCAGTTTCCGATCCCATAGGCGCAGAGCTCGTTGAAAGCCTCGAAAAGCCGGGCGCAAATGTCACCGGCACCAGCGATTACCTTGACACCGCAGCCATCATGAACCTCATTTTCGCAAACGACCCCGATGCAAAGAAGATCGGTCTGCTGTACGATGTAGGTCAGGACTCCTCTGCTTCCGCAATAGACGCCGCAAAGAAGTACCTCACCGACAAGGGCATCGAGATAGTTGAGCACACCGGCTCCACCTCCGAGGAGATCATGCAGGCGGCACAGGCAATGGTGGCCGACGGCGTTGACGCAGTATTCACCCCGACCGACAACTCCATCATGAAGGCAGAGCTTGCAATATACGAGACCTTCGCACAGGCAGGCATCCCTCACTACACCGGCGCTGACTCCTTCGCACTCAACGGCGCATTCCTCGGCTACGGCGTTGACTATGCAAACCTCGGCGTTGAGACGGCAGACATGGTCGCCGACATTCTCATAAACGGCACTGACCCCGCAACCATGGCAGTAAAGACCTTTGATAACGGCACCGCCACCATAAACACCGAGATCTGCACCGAGCTCGGCTACGATTACGACACCGTAGCAGCGGCATTCCAGCCCTACTGCACCAAGATAAACACCATCACCACCGCTGAGAGCTTTGACGATGTTCAGCAGTGACATTTAATTAGAGAGGACTAAAAATCATGGATCTTGCAACGATACTGGGTCTCGGGCAGACGGCTCTTGAGCTCGGACTTATATGCTCACTGACGGTGCTTGCACTGTATCTGAGCTACAGCATGCTCAATGTATGCGACCTGTCTACCGACGGCTGCTTCACTCTGGGCGCTGCGGTGGGCGCGGTAGTCGCCATCGCCGGTCACCCGTATCTTGCACTCCCCGCGGCAATGGCTGCCGGCGTGTGCTCGGGCTTTATAACGGCACTTTTGCAGACAAAGCTCGGCGTTGACAGCCTGCTGTCCGGTATAATCGTGAACACCGGTCTGTACTCCATAAACATCGCGGTAATGAGCGGCTCATCGCTGCTTAACATGAACAAGGTCGATACCGTGTTCTCGATCATGAAGGAGCTTCTCAAGGATACGGTTTTCGCAAAGCAATATAAGCTCGCCGTGGCTCTTATAGCGGTCATACTCGCGCTCGTTCTGCTAACGCTGTTTTTGAAGACCCGCCTCGGTCTTGCGATACGCGCCACCGGCAACAATCCCGACATGGTGCGCTCGTCCTCCATAAACACCGCGTTCACGACCATCATCGGTCTGTGCGTTGCAGGCTCGCTCACGGCGCTGTCCGGCTGCCTGCTTGCGCAGTCGCAGAAAGCGGTCGATATAAACATCGGCACCGGCATGGTGACAATCGCCCTTGCGTCGCTGCTCATCGGCGGCGTTATCATGGGCAAGGGCGGCATATTCACCCGCGCTGTCGGCGTGGTGCTTGGCTCCGTGCTGTTCCGCGTCGTCTACACGGTCGCGCTCAGGTTTGATATGCCCGCGTTCATGCTCAAGCTCATATCCTCTGTGATAGTCGTGCTTGCGATCTCCGTACCTTATATAAAAAAGCAGATGCCGATGATAAAGCGGCGCATGGCGCACGGAAAAGTGAAAGGCGGTGTGTGATATGCTCAAGCTCGATAAAATATCCAAAACTTTTAATCCCGGCACCGTCAACGAGAAATGCGCCATAAAAGAGCTCTCGCTCGATGTAAACGACGGCGATTTCATCACCATAATCGGCGCAAACGGCGCGGGCAAGTCAACGCTGTTTAACGCAATCGCAGGCAGCTTCTACACCGACAGCGGCAGCATATCCCTCGACGGCAAGGACATCACCTTCATGCCCGAGCACAAGCGTGCGCGCATGATAGGCAGATTGTTTCAGGACCCCATGCGCGGCAGCGCGCCCGGCATGAGTATAGAGGAAAACCTCGCAATGGCAGCGAAAAGCGGCGGCTGGTTCTCGCACATCACGAAAGCCGACCGCGCGCTGTTCCGCGAAAAGCTCTCGCTTCTGGAAATGGGGCTCGAGGATAGGCTCACCCAGCCGGTCGGACTGCTTTCGGGCGGTCAGCGTCAGGCGCTGACACTGCTCATGGCGACCATCGTTCCGCCGAAGCTTCTGTTGCTTGACGAGCACACCGCAGCACTCGACCCCGGCACAGCGGAGAAGGTGCTGGAGCTCACAAAGAGCATTGTCGCCGAGCACAAGATAACCTGCATGATGATAACGCACAATATGCAGTCCGCGCTTGATCTCGGCAACCGCACGCTGATGATGGACAGAGGAAATGTCATCATGGATGTTTCCGGCGCTCAGCGCGACGGCATGACCGTTCAGGACTTCCTCGACCGCTTCAAAGCAGGCTCCGGAAAAGCCCTCGACAATGACCGCATGCTCTTAAACTGAATCCAAAATGAAAACGACCATGGATCATCATCCATGGCCGTTTTCATTTATCCGTTCTTCCGAGAATATAGTCAACACTTACATCATAGAAGTCAGCAAGTGCACAGAGCACCTGCGGCGGAACAAGCCGCTGACCGCTTTCGTAGTAGGCGTAGGTGCGCTGTGGAACATTTATTGCCTCACCCACCTGCTTCTGCGTGAGATCCGCGTCCTCGCGCAGGTCACGGATCCGCTGATATTTTTGCATGATTCATCACCGAATCCAGTATAATTTGAACAATTTGTTCTATTGATATTTTGAACATATTGTTCTAAAATATACTTGAGGAGGTGATACTATGCCCAATTTTGAAGAAATGTACTACACAATGGTGAGAGCTTCCGAAGCAGCTATCAAAATCATCATAGAAGCACAGCAGAAATGCGAGGAAATGTACATCTCGCAGCCGGAGCAGCAGGTCGAGCATGAGCCATGAGAATATGAGAACAACTATTGTTCGTATCGCCGTTGCGGCATCCGAGTCGGTTTTCCTGATGCCGCATTTAGCCAGTATTGAGGTCACTCACGACAGCAACGCACAAAAGCCCCAATAATGATAAAAGCAAAAAACCGCCCCTCTGGGCGGTTTTTTTATGCGGTTTTTAAACTTACGCGAGCTTGATTTTAGCAGCGCGCTTTTTGCCGTACATGATGATGCCGACGAGGTACACGACTGCGCACACGGTGCCGATGATATAGGCAGCGTTCCAAGGCATGTTGAAGCCTATCTCGGCGTTCATTATGTAGGTGATGGTGATAAAGGCGTAGAACGCGCCGGGAATAAGCGGCATCCATACCCACTTGGACTTGCCGTTTTCAAACATCCACACAGCGATGCAGACGAATGCGAACAGTGCGAGAGTCTGGTTTGCCCATGCGAAGTAGCGCCAAAGGATCTGGAAGCCTGCGGGACTGGACTTTGCCCAGACGAGGATGCCCGCGACGAGTGCGAAGATAACCGCCGATAAAGCAAGGCGCTTGCCGTTGGTGTCCTGCTTGATGTGCAGAGAATCGGCAATGGACATACGCAGTGCGCGCAGCGCGGTGTCGCCGGAGGTTATCGGCAGAACGATAACGCCGAGCAGAGCGATTATGCCGCCTACCGGTCCGAGGATGTCCTTGCAGACGATGCCGACGGTCTTGGTAGCAAGGGCTGCTACAGGCTCCTGAAGGCCGAGGTTGTAAACGCCCATTGCACCGGCTGCCCATACCATTGCTATGAAGCCCTCAAGGATCATCATGTTGTAGAAGGTATTGCGTCCCTGGCGCTCGCTCTTCATGGTGCGGGAGATGATAGCCGTCTGGGTGGAATGGAAGCCGGACAGTATGCCGCAGGCGACGGTAACGAAGAATATCGGGAAGAAGTGACCGCCTGCAAAATATTCACTGTAGTTGAAAACGCCCTGATAGCTCCAGACATTGTTCCAGACCTCGATGAGAGGATAGCCCTTTACGAACAGCCCGATGAAAATACCGATAGCCGAGAACAGCAGAATGCCGCCGAATATCGGGTAGATACGGCCGATGATCTTGTCGATGGGGAATACGGTCGCAACGAGGTAGTACAGGAAGATAACGCCGTAGATGACCCATGTGGAAACTGCGGTAGCGTCGCCCGAGAAGTTAAACATCTGAGTTGCGGCAATATCGCCGGGGGTATAGATAAACACTGCGCCGACAAGCAGCAGAAGCAGGCATACAAATACATTGTATACGCTAAAAACACCCTTGTTGGTGTACTTTTTGACCATGTCTGGCATCTGTGAGCCGCCGTCGCGCAGGCAGATCATGCCGGAGAAATAGTCGTGCATCGCGCCGCCGATGACATTGCCGATGGGGATGGTGATAAACGCGATGGGTCCGAAAAGAATGCCCTGTATGGGGCCGAGGATCGGTCCCGTTCCGGCAATGTTCAGAAGATTTATCAGGCTGTTCTTCCAGCCCTTCATGGGTACATAGTCAACTCCGTCGTTTTTCGTGTAAGCCGGAGTTTGACGATCATCGGGTCCGAAAACCTTCTCACAGAGCTTGCCGTAAAGTGCGGCTCCGCCGAAGAGCATGACCAGACCGATTATAAAAGTTACCATGCTGTTTTCCCTCCTAAAATAGTAACAGTGATTTTCGGCGCACGGACCGTTCCGTGCCGCCTGTCTGCTTGCTATTTTAGTGTCAAAGTGTGTTAAATATCTATATCAAGAAAATGCGGGTGCGTTAATAATTTGTTAATATTCATAGTTTTTTCATAATTCGTGTTCTGTCGATATACCTCGCGCAGAATTTGCACACTTATCGCCGCTTTTTGCATATTGCGGGCAGGTCACATCACTTGACAGTGTATTTTGGTACAAATATAATTATATTGTTTAAATTTTTCCGCACTCAGTGCGGTCATTTTTTGAAAGGCGGTCTATTTTATGAATCCCATCGTCCTTGTGCTTGTCACATTTGTCGTTTATTCCCTCATCCCGCTCATAATTGCTTACTCAACAAAAGAGCCCATACAGGCAAAGAAGTATCAGAACTATTGCTTTGGCGGCAACCTCGTGGTATTCGTGATCTTTGTCATAATCAATTCGAGCAATTCCGGTGGAGCCGCCGCCTATAATGCGGGTTATCTTATCGGTTACAATGCCGCGCCCTATGCTCTGTGGACCGCCGTCGGCTGTGCTATCGGCTCCTCTGCGCTCAAGAAAAAGGGCCTGTATATAAAAAAGGGCGAAACCGCTCCCACTAACAACGCTAATAATAACAATAATACCGTCACCTTCACCGGCAACGCGCAGCAGTACAGCGCTCCTCAGCAGCCTGCTTCCGCCGCTAAGCCGCAGTACAACAACTACAATTCTCAGCAGCAGTATAACAGCAACAGCCAGCAGCAGTACAGCGCTCCTCAGCAGCCTGCTTCCACCGCTAAGCCGCAGTACGATAACTACAAGCCTCAGCAGTATAACAGCAACAGCCAGCAGCACAGCGCTCCTCAGCCCCAGCAGCAGTATAACAGCGGCTATGCCCAGCAGCAGTACCGTGCTCAGCCTCAGTCCGCCGCGCCCAAGTTCTGCTCTCAGTGCGGCAGTCAGCTCGCCCCCGGCAGCCGTTTTTGCAGCAATTGCGGCGCAGATACATCTGCAAACCGTTAAGCCACATATCTCTTGAAAGACGGTCTGTTTTATGGACAATCCCGCAGCATTTGTAATATCAATTATTGCGTCGGCTGTTATTCTCTCGATCATCCCTCTCCTTATAGCTGTCTGCATAAAATCGTACATAACCGAAACAAAGTACTGGTTATACTGCCTTTTGGGTAACTTCGTGCTGGAGATCGCTGTCACTTTGATCCTTCAGGCAGACCTGTCGTCATTCAGGCCGTTTGCGCTTGTGCTTTGGACGAGCGTCGGCAGCTTGATAGGCTCGAAGATCCTCAAGAAAAAAGGGCTGTATCTCAAAAAGGGAGAGGTTCCTCCTGACGGCAGTGCGAACATTTCCGGTTCGGTCACATCCTCCGCAACACCGCAGGATAAGGTCGCGTCGCTTATGAAGATCTATTCCACCAAGACCGATGCCGACCTGCAAAATATACTCACCGGCGGCTATACTCAGGAGGCAAAGTTCGCCGCTCAGGAGCTTCTCAATCAGCGCCGCGGTGTGCATCAGAGCCAGCCTTACCGTCCGGCTCAGCAGCCGCAGTATGACAACCATAGCTCGCAGCTGTATACCAACTATGGTCAGCAGTACAGCGCACCTCAGCCTCAGCAGCAGTATAACGGCGGCTATGCCCAGCAGCAATACAGCGCCCGCCCTCAGCCCGCCGCCCCGAAGTTCTGCACAAGGTGCGGCAGTCAGCTCACCGCCGGCAGCCGTTTTTGCAGCAACTGCGGAGCAGATACAACAAAATAAGGCTTACCCCCTCAGGCATTGTGCTGAGGGGGTAATTTACGCGGCTTATCGTGGGAAATCCACAACCGTTGGCTCCCTTTACGCGAGGGAGCCAAGGGCGCACAAGTTTATGCATCGCTGCTGAACGCAAATGCGCCTTGTGTTTGATAAATTGTATATGTTATAATGTGTCCAAAAAGTGCGGATATTTGCCGATTTCAGTCGTTTGCAAGCAGCAATGAACGGCTCTTTAATACCTGTTAAGCAAATTTAAGGGAGGGATAATGTATCTTGGCAGGAACAGCTTTTCCGAGATTGCCGACGCTCCGCTTATGCAGTACACCATTGTGCAGGTGGTTTTCTGGCTGGCTCACTTCGCCGCCGTTTATTCGTTTGCAGGTACGATCATTGTTAATATGGGCGAAAATGTGCTGTCTCGGCTGCGGCTTCTCATGTCCCGCCGCGGTGAGCTCGTTGTTATTTACGGAATAAACGACAACTCTGTTTCTCTTACCAAAACGCTTAGCGAAAAGCCGAACACCTCGATCTTCTTCATAGGCAAGGCAGCGGATGCGGATCGGGATATGATCCGTTCTCTCGGATGCTCACTGTATGAAAACGATGACGACCTGATACCAACTCCGAAGGTTCTGAAAAAAATGGGCGTAAAAAGCAACCGTAAGCTTACGCTCTATTGTATTCAGGACTCAAAATCCCAAAACATCTTTTTCGCCGATGCCTTCATGAAAGCCATGGAGAAAGTCGGCTGCGACCCGCAAAAGACAAGACTCGTCATCGGCGGATATGAGGAAGCAATAGGCAATCGTTTTCAGGTGCTGGCCGGTGAATGGAATATCCGTCTTATAATGTAGCCTGCAATAACGCCGGTGTTACGAGCACTCCCGCGCGCTGGTTTGCCGGAGTATATGACCTCGGCTCGGGAGAATGCAGCTATCAGAGCGATATGCTTTTGGGTGAGACCTATAATTCCTTCGGCTTCTCAAAGGGCAGCGACCTCGTATTTATGGACGCAAAAACCGGAGAGATCAAGACTACCGGACTTTCCTCGTCCTTTGGTTCATCGGGTTCGAGCTGCACAGTTCTGCCTGCTCAGGGCAATAATGTCATAGTATATGACGGCAATACGGAGCTTGTTATCTATGACGCGGAAAAACGAGCTTTCGTTGACTCGATCAAAGTCGCACGGGGAAGTAAAATTGCTCTTCTCGGGGACAAAACGGAGCTTATCGCCGCCCGCGAGGAGGCCTTGTTGCTGTACGATCTGCAAACCGGAGAGCTGACAAGCCAGCTCGATGTCCCATATACGATCAGTGAAATCATTACAGACTCCGGAAACGACGCATTTGCCGTTTATGTCGGCGGGGGCTATTCCAGCGAAAATGACAACGGATGGTTCCTCGGCGGATGGTATCTCATTTCCGTAGATGAAAACCGTGATATATATTTGACCGCTTTTATATCCAGAACCAGCGCTTATGGATCCATCAGTCCGTCCGGCGGGGAAATAATCTCCGGATCAGCCTCAGAAAGCTTTGAGTTCATGCGGGTGCTGAGCTTTGAAGAGCTTGTGCGCAAGGCATCCCTCCTCAAATAATTTCCCCATGGATCTTGCAGATTTTGCCGGTGCCCTTGCGTAAAGCGGAGCCAAGGGGTGCACTGACGGGGCGCGGCAGTTTTATTGCTTCCTCCGCGCCCTCCAGTCGGGATGCCGCAATGCAGTTTTGGGGGTGATGCAATGCCTTTTGAGATAGTTCGCAACGATATAACAAAAGTACCCGTGGATGCCATCGTAAACGCAGCCAACGAGTCGCTGCTCGGCGGCGGAGGTGTGGACGGCTGCATCCACCGCGCGGCAGGTCCGCAGCTTGCGGAGGAGTGCCGCGCACTCGGCGGCTGCAGTGCCGGCAGCGCCAAGATCACCGGAGCGTACCGCCTGCCGTGCAGGTATGTGATCCACACCGTCGGTCCGGTATGGAACGGCGGAGATCACGGCGAGCGCGAGCTGCTCGCGTCCTGCTACCGGTCGAGCCTTGCGCTGGCAAAGGAGCACCGCTGCGGCACGGTCGCGTTCCCGCTCATCTCCTCCGGTGCCTTCGGCTTCCCCAAGGATGAGGCGCTGCGCATTGCGGTGGACACCATCGGCGAGTTCCTGGTGGAAAACGACATGACGGTGTACCTCGTCATTTTCGACCGCAAGGCGTATCAGATAAGCGCCGCGCTGTTTGCGGACATCGCCGAGTACATCGACGACCGCTATGTTGACGAGCACACCGATCTTATGCGCGGATCGGTGCGCATGGCAGCCGTCCGAAAAGGCGTTTGCGGGAATGCCGCGCCGGTTCCCATGAAGGTTCCGCCCGAGCGCAGTCTTGACGATCTGCTGAAGCATCTCGATGCCGGATTTTCGGAAACGCTTCTGAAGCTCATCGACCGCAGCGGGAAAAAGGATTCCGAGATATACAAGCGGGCGAATGTGGACCGCAAGCTGTTTTCAAAGATCCGCAGCAATCCTGACTACAAGCCCTCCAAGTCCACCGCCATCGCCTTTGCCATCGCGCTTGAGCTTGATCTGGACGAGACCCGCGACCTTATGTCCCGCGCGGGCTATGCGCTCAGCGCCAGCAGCAAGTTCGATGTCATCATCGAGTATTTCATAAAGCAGAAAAATTACAATATTTTTGAGATAAACGAGGCTCTGTTCGCCTTTGACCAAAGCCTGTTGGGAGCGTGAAACATGACATTTATCTGTTACCCCAAATGCAGCACCTGCCGGAAGGCGCAGGATTGGCTGGATGCTAACGGCATCGCATATGAGCTGCGGGATATTAAGACCGAAAATCCCGCTTATGACGAGCTTGCGGCGTGGCACAAGCTCAGCGGGCTGCCGCTGAAAAGGTTTTTCAACACCAGCGGTCTGCTGTACAAGTCCATGGAGCTTAAAAACAAGCTGCCCGACATGAGCGAGGACGATATGCTGAAGCTCCTTGCATCAGACGGTATGCTCGTAAAGCGCCCGATTTTGGTGGGCGGCGGCTTTGTGCTCGTGGGCTTTAAGGAAAGCGAGTGGGCATCGCGGCTGAAAAGCGAATAATTGTCGCCTGACAAGCGACCAAACCCTCCTCCGGACGCGCTACAATAGCGCCATCAAACGAAGGAGGGTTTTTATTATGACAGAACTGGTTTTCATCCTTGACCGCAGCGGCTCCATGTCGGGGCTCGAGAGCGACACCATCGGAGGCTTCAACTCCATGATCGCAAAGCAGAAAAGGCAGTCCGGCGAGGCGCTGGTATCCACCGTGCTTTTCGATAACGAGAGCGTTATCATCCACGACCGTCTGCCGCTGGAGAAGGTGCCGCCCATGACGGAGAAGGAGTACTTCACCCGCGGCTGCACGGCGCTGCTGGACGCCGTTGGCGGCGCGATACGCCACATCGGGAATATCCACAAATACGCCCGAAAGGAGGATGTGCCCGAAAAGACGATGTTCATAATCACCACCGACGGCTATGAGAACGCCAGCCGCCGCTACGATTACGATACGGTGCGGCGCATGATTGAGCACGAAAAGGAGAAATACGGCTGGGAGTTTCTTTTTCTCGGCGCAAACATCGACGCGGCAAAGGAGGCCGCGCGCTTTGGCATTGACGCCGACCGCGCGGTAAACTACAAGTGCGACAAGGCGGGCACGGAGCTCAACTACGAGGTCATGAGCGAGGCTATCTGCTGCGTTCGCGCGGCTCAGCCCCTCGGTGCCGGCTGGAAACGCCGCATAGACGAGGATGTAAAAAAGCGCGGGAAATAGCTCAATGTTAAAATGCGTTGCTTGCGTTCAGACGCCATACAGGCTACAATCTTCTCTGAAAGCGGGTGAGGTCATGCTGAACGAAAGCATAAAACGCGGCGCAATCATTCTGTTGTCCTTTGCCGCTTTAATAGCCGCACTGACGGTAAAAAGCAAGCCGTTTACCATACTTTTAATGTCCGCCTGCATGATCGCGTCGCTCATTATAAGAAAACAGTGGACTCCCGCTGGATGTTCCCGTCGCCTGTCAAGGAGGACTGTCCCATTACACCCGGCGTGGTGCGCCGCAGATTGCAGCTCATTCTGGAGCACGCAGGATGCAAGCATGTTCGATTTCATGATCTGCGTCATACCTTCGCAACGCTGGCACTGGAAAACGGCATGGATGTGAAAACACTCTCCGCCATACTGGGGCATGTGTCGGCGGCCACCACGCTGGACATCTACACCCACATTACCGATGATATGCAGCGGGCAGCCGCCGAAAATATTGACCGCAGCATCGGCAAGGCAGCGCCACAGGAGTACGCTTCAGAGTCGGGACAGGAAACTGCACCGGCCCAGGCAGAAAAGCCGAGAATGACCGACTTCAAGCCCTATGTGGGCCGCAAGCGCAGATCCGGCACCGGCTGTGTCAGCGAGATCAACGACCATCTCTTTGAAGGCCGCTACTCTCCCAAATGGCCCGACGGCAAAAAGCACGCACGGAATGTCTACGCCCACACCCGCGAGGAGTGCGAAGAGAAGCTAAAGGTGCTAATCGTGGAGATGAAAGCCGAGATTGCGGAGTTGAAACGGCGGAAAGCGGAGGGATCTCTGCCGCCGCAGGGGCCGGAGAAAGGTAAGAAGAAAGGCGGGAAGAAAGCGAAGAAGTCTAAGAAAGAGAACAAATAAAAAGAATCACCGACATGGGTGCCGAGTAATTGGTACCCATGTCGGTGATTTTAACGCGCTGCGTTTGACTGTCTGTGAATGTAACGCCAAAATACAACGATAAAAATCAGGGCCAGGACTTTCTGCGAGACATTAGAATATGTTAAATGTCTTATAAATTAAAAAGTAAAATTCTTAAAGTAAATCCATTCCGCTATCCTCATAAACGCGCCAATATTTGAAGCTCAGAAGCCTTATTTTCGACGTAAATAACTTTTGTCTGCGAAAATATCGAAAATACTCTTGACATGTCGTTCCAAGGGTGTTATCTTATTACCATAAACTATTTCTACGAGAGGAGCATGCAGTATGGCGGAACGAGAAAAGAGTGCGCTGTATCCAGGGGCTACCTGGGCCGAGTGCATCGAGCTTATCAAAAAGATTAGCTCGTTTAATTTGAAGGCAGTTTCCTATCAAGAACTGGCGAAGAAATACGGCCTTTCGAGCACAACGACAAAATCCTTTACAGCCAAGATTGGTGCGGCGAAACAATTTGGTTTGGTCACTACAGCTCAGGGCAACACCATTCAACTTACGGATGCAAGCAAGAAGTTATTGTACCCAACAGGCGAATCTGTACGAGGCGTTGAGCTCACCTGCTTTGCTCAAGCGCCACTGTATTCAAAGCTTATCAGCAAATATGATGGCATGGCCTTACCTGCGCAGGAACTGTTGGCTAATATTCTTATGAACGAATATCGCATCACTCGATCAGTTAAGGATTCTGCAGCCAAATGCTTTCTTGAAAGCGCTGAGCAGTTGGAGCTAATCAAGGGTGGTATCCTGTGTTACACTGATGCAGAAAACGAACCCGAAGAACCCACAGCCAAGCAGCCTGTCACCGAAGAAACCGATATTCCAACGCAGGTCATTGCACCACCCACACCTTCTGCCGCTGCACAAGTAGTGCAGGTTCCCGTTCCCGGTGAGGCTGACTACATCACACAAGCAATTCCTTTTACTTCCGGAAAAATCGCCCGCTTTATTATTCCTGTTGATGCAACAGAGGACGATTTGTTGCTCCTGCACGATATGTTTGATGTGCTTCTTAAACGCAAGTTTAAGCTCGACATCTAAACAAAAAGCAGACCACCCATAGGTGATCTGCCTCTTGAAAACCTGTGCGCCAACACAGATCCCTCCGACATGTATGCCGGGGTGCATAGTCTAACACGTTAAAAGTGTACCATACATCGTCGAGGATTTCAAGAGGAACCTTCTAAAAAGGAGGTGACCGCCCTATGGATAA
>SFLE01000034.1 GCA_004553495.1 Clostridiales bacterium
CCCCGCTACTACTGATAATGGAGGTGTAACCTTAATGGCACATAAAAAAGGTATGGGTTCTACCAAGAACGGCCGCGACAGTGAGTCTAAGCGTCTTGGACCTAAAAGAGCAGACGGTCAGTTCGTCCTGGCCGGCAATATCCTCGTCAGACAGCGCGGAACTAAGATCCATCCCGGCACCAATGTTGGTAAGGGTAAGGACGACACCCTGTTCGCCCTCGTAGACGGCAAGGTAAAGTTCGAGCGCAAGGATAAGGATCGCAAGCAGGTTTCTGTTTACGAAGAGATCGCTCAGTAAATTAACACAAAATGCCGGACGAATCCCGTCCGGCATTTTATTTAGGGTTCTGCTACGCAGACCCTGAGCTTATTTATTATAAACCAATATAGCATATTATAGTGAGGTGAAATATGGCTACCTCTTTTGTTGATAAAGCCCGAATAACCGTTAAAGCCGGTAACGGCGGCAACGGCGCAGTCGCGTTCCACCGCGAAAAATATGTCGCTGCCGGCGGTCCTGACGGGGGCGACGGCGGCAAGGGCGGAGATATTGTATTCGTCGTTGACGACAACATGTCAACGCTCATGGACTTCCGCTATAAGCGCAAATATGTCGCGGGCACCGGCGCCGACGGTCAGGGCAAGCGCTGCTCCGGCAAGGACGGCGAGAGCCTGTATATCCGCGTTCCGCGCGGAACGCTCGTGCGCGATACCGAAACGGGCAGCATAATGCACGATATGTCCGACGGCAAGGATTACATTGCAGCCCGCGGCGGCAAGGGCGGCTGGGGCAATAAGCACTTTGCCACTCCGACCAGACAGGTCCCGCGCTTTGCAAAGCCCGGTCTGCCCGGCGAAACGCACGATATAACGCTCGAGCTCAAGCTCCTTGCCGATGTCGGGCTCGTGGGCTTTCCCAATGTCGGCAAGTCCACCCTGCTCTCGGTCGTGAGCAAGGCGCATCCCAAGATAGCAAACTACCATTTTACGACGCTGTTTCCCAACCTCGGCGTAGTCTATGTCGATGAAGGGCGCTCGTTCGTTATGGCGGATATACCCGGCATAATCGAGGGCGCATCGGACGGCGCCGGTCTCGGACATGATTTCCTGCGCCACATAGACCGCTGCCGCCTGCTCATCCACCTTGTCGATGTCTCCGGCTCCGAGGGCCGAGACCCCGTTGCCGATTTCGATGCCATAAACGCCGAGCTGAAGGAGTACTCGGACGAGCTCGCCGCAAGGCCGCAGATAGTTGCGGCAAACAAGTGCGACCTCTGCGGAGACGACAGAGAGAATATCGAGCGGCTCAAGAAACATGTTGAAGAGCTCGGCTACGAGTTTTTCGAGATGAGCGCCGCTACTCACAGCGGAACGCATGAGCTTGTGAATATCGCCGATACAAAGCTGCGCGATCTCCCGCCGGTCATTCGCTTTGAAGCCGACTATGTACCGCCCGAGCCGGTCATCGACACCTCCGAGGCGCTCACCATAGAGCGCTATGACGATGTGTGGGTCGTTGAGGGCGCATGGCTCCAGCGCCTCATGAGCTCGGTAAACTTCTCTGACAACGAGAGCATGATGTATTTTGACCGTATGCTGCGCGATAACGGCGTGTATCAGCGCATGGAGGATATGGGCATTCAGGACGGCGACACCGTAAGCATATATAACCTCGAATTTGAATACCGCGATTGATATATTATAATGTATAGGAAAAGCGATGCCCGCAAACGCGGGCATCGCTTTTCTTTCTCTCTTGCTTTGGCTTACTTCATGCCGTTCTCATATGCCTCGATCATCTTCTTGACCATCTGACCGCCGACGGATCCGGCCTGGCGAGCGGTGATGTCACCGTTGTAACCCTGCTTGAGGTTTACGCCGACTTCGTTAGCCGCTTCCATCTTGAACTTCTCCATTGCCTCGCGTGCTGCGGGTACAACAATATGATTGCTGGAATTGTTAGACATAGTTTACATCTCCTTTTTTGTATTGGGTTCGGTTATCTGACCCGCTACTTATCATTGCCATTGTGCGTCTTTATATTCCCGCTTTCGATATGCAATTAATGCTAAAATAATTATACATACAAGATGTAGTGTCTGATTTTTTTTGCAACACAAGTATTCAAAAATTTTGTAGATTTATGTACTTATGTCTACTTGACAATTATTTTGAATGCTTGTACAATATCCTTGTATCTTAATCGTTACCTTTTTGTAATTTCATTGTTTGAGCGATTTCGATGCTCTTTTGTGCTATACTACGCTTTAGTCTGTCAGGAGTATTATTCGGATATGCGTAATGTTTTTAAGGTTTTTCAACATGATCTGAGGCTGCTGTATAAGAATTTCCTTGCCTTCCTCATCATACTCGCCATCCTCGTGCTGCCGGCACTGTATGCATGGTTTAATATCTATGCGTTCTGGGATCCCTACGGCAAGACCGACGGGGTCAAGATAGCCGTTGTCTCAAACGATAAGGACTATATGGATTCCGACGGCAACATCGTAAACATGGGCAAGTCACTCATATCCGAGCATGAGGGTGATGAGAATTTAGGCTTTGAGTTCCTCGACGATGCCGACAAGGCTATCGAGGGCGTTTACGCCGGAGATTACTACGCCGCCGTCGTTATCGAGCCCGACTTTACATATAATATGTACAACTTCCTCACCACCGATATGTACAGCCCGACGATAAAGTTCTATCAGAACGAAAAGACCAACGCCATCGCCGTAAAGATAGTTGAGGCTGCCGGTGACAAGGTAAAGCAGGTAGTCAACGAAAAGTACATATCCACCGTTGTTGAAACTCTGTTTGACAAGCTCAATGCTTTCTCGGCTGATGTTCAGGGCGACTCCTCCGCCGAAATGCTCAAAAACACGCTGACCAAGATAAACAACAACCTTATCAGCTACAACACTACCATTGATTATTTCATTTCCGCAAACACCGCGCTCATTGACACATTGCAGCATACAAACAATACGCTCAACTACTCCATCTATCTCATCGGCAACGAGCGCGTCAATATTTCCGACCAGATAGTTTACATTGAAGATACCAAAAAGGACCTCTCGCTGATAAACGAAGAGGTCAACCGTATGCTGCTCGGCATTCAGGACTCGGTAAACGAGGCAATATACAAGCTCGACAGGCTCTATAACGGCAATACCGACGACGCGGAAGCGGCGAAGGAGGCTCTGGCAGAGCTCGAAAAGCAGTATCAGGAGCTCGTAGATTACCTCACCCACTCCGGTCTTACTAACGCAGAGATCGAGGACGCGATGACCGCGCTCAACAAGCTTGCGGACAAGATCTACGATCTGCGCGAGAAGCTGGGACTGGATAACCCCACGAGCACCAAGCAGCTGAATGTGCTTGCATCTCATAACAAGAGCGCTATCGCCGCTCTGAAAACCGATTTTGAGACCATTGCGGTCCCCTCAGTCTACGAAGCTGTGACCGGCTATGATTACGACGATCTGACCGATCCCGCCGCAACTCCGCAGTCGATGGAGTCTCTCGTGTCGTTCATGGCTGACGATACAAAGGATCGCATAGTCAGCATTCAGGAAAACCTCGGCGTTGCACAGAAGACGAGCGATTCCGAGGTCCGCAAGGAGGCCCTCGAGGCTGCCCGCACCGACACTCGCATAGTAGAGCAGGAGCTGTCCGCTCTCGGTGCGACTACGGAGGCCGTCAGCACCGCGAGCAACACGACCGACACCGTTTCGGGCTCAATTGACACCGCCACGAACGATGTCAAGGATGCCGGCGACATTCTCGACGATATCCTCAACGGAAAACGCGACATTGACCTTGTCCGCGATCTCCAGCTCATAAGCGACACTCTGGGCACCGTAAGGGTCACTCTTACCGAGACCGTGTACCCCATGCTCAACAACATGCTCGATAACCTTCAGGACAGCCTGGGCGAGGTATCCTCCACCCTGCTCGACCTCAGCGGCATACTCGGAAAGACAACCCCGATAGTAAGCGAGCTCGGCAGCACCTTCGGTGCCGTGAACAACGCCCTAATTCAGGTGAAGGATCTGCTCACCTCCTACAGCACCCGCATCACCGATTTTATTGACCTGCTTGACGGCAATCCCGAAAACGGAACGCTTCAGAATGTCTTTGATTTCCTTGATGTTGACCCCGAGAGCATAGGCACGTTCCTGTCAAGCCCCGTTTCCATGCGCAGCGAGTCGATATACCCCGTTGAGTCCTACGGTGCGGCTATGACCCCGTTCTACACCATGCTCGCGATTTGGGTCGGCTGCGTTATCATAAACGCCATTATCCGCTGCGACGCTCCCATTGAGTTAGCCGGTACGACGGCAACACAGCGTTTCTTCGGCAGATATCTGCTGTTCTTCGTGCTCAGCCAGATACAGACGCTCGTAACAATGCTCGGAAACCTTATCATTCTCGGTGTTGACTGCCTGCACCCCGGTCTTCTGCTGCTGTCAGGATTTGTAACATCGCTTGCCTGCTCGATGCTGGCTTACGCATTCGCGATGGCATTCGGAAACATCGGCAGAGCGCTGATAGTCGTTATCCTCATCATCCAGATAGCGGGCTCCGGCGGCTCCTACCCCATCGAGCTGCTGCCGAACTTCTTCCAGCAGGTATACCTGTTCTTCCCCTTCCCCTACGCCATAAACGCCATGCGCGAGGCTATAGCCGGACTGTATCAGAACCAGTACCTCATATATCTGCTGCAGCTGATGCTGTTCTTCGTTGTAGGTCTGCTTATCGGCATTTTTGCCCGCCGCTCGCTCTCCGGACTTAACAAGTACATGAACGAGCAGCTTGAAAAGACCGAAATGATGTAAAGATTACAGGAGTATCATTATGGGTAATCAATACGAAAAAAAGTATAACGACCTCAGGGACTGCCTAAGGCAGATGCACGAGCGAAACACCAAGCGCACGCGCACGGCTTTGAGGAGTCTGCTGATCATTCCGACGATCTTCCTCGTAATGCTGTTTTTCACAAACAGCTCAAAGACGATCTTCCTCGTGCTGTGGATAGTTTCGATGTTCATAATCGCATCGGTACTGATCGTAATTGAGTATCAGGATTTCACGCTGCGTAAGATGATAGCCGATGTTGAAGGCGATGAGATCCTTGAAGAGATAGACTCGCCGGATAGGGAGCAGAAATTTGAGTATGACAACTACGATGAGGCTCCCGTCGAGACCGAAGATAAATGATGCCAAACTCTCACGAAAGATGATGTAATGCAATGAATAAACTTAAAGACACAACTTCAAACATCTTCTCCGTAATCCGTTCGGACATTAAGCGTCTGAGCAAGAGCGTTGTGGCAGTCGTCTGCGTCCTCGGTCTGGCTCTTATCCCATGCTTGTACGCTTGGTTCAACATCATGTCCAACTGGGATCCCTACACCCCCAGCTCGACTCAAAATCTCAAGATCGCGGTCGCCAGCGAGGATGCAGGCACCAACTTCATGGGAATGGACCTGAATGTCGGCAACATTATTATTGAGAAGCTAAAGAGCAACGACCAGATCGACTGGCAGTTCCCCGACTCCGCTCAGGCGGTGCTTGACGGGCTCTATAGCGGCGATTACTACGCCGGTCTCGTTATCCCCTCCGACTTCAGCTCGGCGATGCTCGGATTCACGGACGGCGAATTTGAAAGCCCCGAGATCATATACTATGATAACCAGAAGCTCAACGCCGTCGCCTCCCGCGTTACCGACCGCGCGCAGAGCATAGTCAAGGATCAGGTAAACGGTATATTCGTTGCAACGCTCGTCGACGAGCTGTCCACCTTCACCTCCGTCTTTTCCGGCGCGGGTATAAACGCAAAGAGCACACTCGTCAGCCTCGACGAGGATCTTGAAAATATAAAGTCCGACCTGCGCACCTATGTCTCCATCATGGACTCCATGGCTGCCGTTACGCAGTCGGCGGCAAATGTGGCAAACATGGCTAACAATCTGCTGCCCGACATTGTAAATATGCTCAACAACAGCCGCACCAGCATCGCAAACATGAAGGACCGCCTTGCAACGAGCAAGGAAGATGTCATCTATGCTGCCGATGCTATCAGGAACAGCTCCGAGGAGCTGCGCAACACAATTGAGCGCCTTGATCAGGCGACCGGCGGCGATCCTGCCGGCGCGGGCAGCTCCTACATCGACTGGGACGCCATCTACGGCGAGGGCGGCATAAACGAGTTTGAGGGCGAGATACTCGACGATCTGTACTACGATGTCAACAAGCAGCTCCACGAGAGCGTTATCCGCTTTGATGACATTCTCCAGCAGACGAACATCGACAGCAATCTCGTAAACTCCATGACCACGCTCCAGTCCTCTCTGGATAACCTCGATTCCCTGCTCGCGCGGATCCAGTCCGATGTTGACGGTCAGTCCTACACTCTCCAGCAGCTTGCAACGGCTCTCAACTCCTGCACACAGAGCATAAACGGCACCCGCGAGGTCATGAGCAATATGCTCCAGCTCGTCACAACGGTTCAGGAAAATGTAAACGACCTGCGCTCAAGCGAGAGCATTTCAAATATTCTCGACCTTATGCAGAACGATGTCGCAAGCCTCGTTGAGTACCTCTCCTCCCCCGCTAACCTCGAGGTAGTCAGGGTATACGCTCTTGACCACTTCGGCTCCGGTATGGCTCCGTTCTACACGGTGCTTGCCATCTGGGCAAGCGCGCTGCTGAGCGTAAGCCTCATGCACCCGCACATAAAGCGCCGCGACGAGTTCCCGAACCTCACTTCAAGGCAGGAGTACTTCGGCAGATACTTCATCTTCTTTGCGATAGGTCAGCTCACCGCGCTCATAACGGTGCTCGGAAACCTCTATTACATAGGCATTCAGTGCTACAACCCGTTCCTGTTCTGGCTGGCAGCGGCAATGACGAGCCTTGTGGCAACGCTTATAAACTACGGCTTTGTGTTTGCTCTCGGCAGCACGGGCGAGGCGCTTTCGATCATCACTCTGGTGATTCAGGTCGCGGGCTCCGGCGGCACTTACCCCGTGGAGATGCTGCCGCGGTTCTTCCAGGTGCTCTATGGCGTCATGCCGTTTAAGTACTCGATGAACGCGATGCGCGAGACGATAGCCGGCAGCTACAACGGCACATATATTAAGTGCATCCTCGTTCTGCTGCTGATGGCGGTCGTCGCCATTCTGCTCGGACTGCTTCTGCACACCGTCTGCAAGCCCTATCTCAAGCGTTCCAACGCGAGCAAGGCAAAGACCGGCGGTCTCATGCACGAAAGCTGATACAAATTTGATATGAAAACGCACCGCAGAGGTTTCTGCGGTGCGTTTGTTTTTGTTTTGGTTGTTTACTTACTCGCCCTGTACAGGAAGGTGACGACCTGAGCGCGGGTGCACTGTCCGTTGGGATCGAAGCGATTGTTGCCAACGCCGGTGGTAATGCCTTTGCCGACCGCCCAATTTACTGCCTCGTAGTAGTATTCGGTGCTCGGCATATCGACGAAGGTCACCGTTACGGGCGGCTTATAGTCATACTTTTGAAAGTCAACTGATTTACATGCTTTTTGCGGTAAAGAACGGAATTTTGAAGGAAATACGCATATTTTTCGCTAAAATTTGATACAGTATATTGCTATTTTGACGGTTTTCAGTTATCATAATGACAGAAAAGCGCAGCTCTCAAAAGGTATACCTTTTGAGAGTATTTTTTTAATTTTTTTGCAAAAGGCTATTGACAAATACGCAATTTGGCGCTACAATACCACCAACCTACTAAGTTAGTAGTATTTATTTGAACCGAGGTTGTTCACATGAACAAATATATGGTTTTCCGATGTCGGACATGATGTTACCGGACAATAAAGAAGCAAAACTAATCAAAATTATAATTTTAAGGAGATAATATCATGTCTAATATATACACTTCCGCAGATCAGCTTATCGGCAAGACTCCGCTTCTGGAGCTGACTCACATTGAAAAGAAATTCGATCTCAAAGCAAAGATACTTGCAAAGCTTGAGTACTTTAACCCCGCCGGTTCCGTCAAGGACAGAATCGCAAAGGCAATGATCGACGATGCCGAGGCAAAGGGGCTGCTGAATGCCGACTCCGTTATCATTGAGCCCACATCCGGCAACACCGGCATAGGTCTCGCATCCGTTGCAGCCGCAAGAGGCTACCGCATTATAATCGTCATGCCGGAGACCATGAGCGTTGAGCGCAGGCAGCTTATGAAGGCATACGGCGCCGAGCTCGTCCTCACCGAGGGCTCGAAGGGCATGAAGGGCGCCATCGCAAAGGCCGATGAGCTCGCCAAGGAGATACCCAACAGCTTTATCCCCGGCCAGTTTGTAAACTCCGCAAACCCCAAGGCGCATTTTGAGACCACCGGTCCCGAGATCTTCGCGGACACCGACGGCGAAGTCGATATATTCGTGGCAGGCGTCGGCACCGGCGGCACCGTTACCGGTGTCGGTCAGTACCTCAAGTCCAAGAAGCCCGAGGTCAAGGTCGTTGCCGTTGAGCCCAAGAGCTCGGCTGTGCTCTCCACCGGCGTTGCGGGCTCGCACAAGATTCAGGGCATCGGCGCAGGCTTTGTTCCCGATGTGCTCGATACCGGCATTTACGATGAGATAATTCCCGTTGAGAACGACGATGCATTCTCCACCGGCAAGCTCATAGGCAAGAGCGAGGGCGTTCTGGTCGGCATATCCTCCGGCGCTGCAATCTGGGTTGCGATAGAGCTTGCAAAGCGTCCCGAAAATGCCGGTAAAACCATAGTGGCGCTCCTGCCCGACACCGGCGACCGCTACCTCTCTACCCCGCTGTTTGCGGACTGATATAAAGCATAAGGAGGTCTTTTCCATGATTCCTACCAAAGACGAGGCTCTTGAGCTCCTCAAAAAATACAACTCCGATCCCTTCCATATCAAGCACGGACTTATCGTTTCCGGCGTTATGGAGTACTTCGCAAACAAGCTCGGTTACGCCGATGAAGCGGACTTTTGGGGCGTTGTAGGGCTGCTGCACGACCTCGATTTCGAGCTGTATCCCGAGCAGCACTGCATAAAAAGTCAGGAGATCATGCGCGAGGAGGGGCTTGACGAGTCGCTCATCCACGCTGCCGCCAGCCACGGCTACGCGATAACCGTGGACATTGAGCCCGAGCACCTCATGGAAAAGGTCCTTTACGCGACCGACGAGCTTACGGGGCTCATCGGTGCCGTGGCGATAATGCGTCCGTCAAAAAGCGTTGACGATCTTGAGCTCAAGTCCGTCAAGAAAAAGTACAAGAGCGCCAATTTTGCGGCGGGCTGCTCGCGCGAGGTCATACAGCGCGGTGCGGATATGCTCGGCTGGAGCCTTGATGAGCTCATAAGCGAGACGATACTCGCAATGCGCGCGACTCCGGCGGCGACATGGGCGGACGAATGAAAATTTTAGTTGCAATGAGCGGCGGCGTTGATTCCAGCGTCGCCGCAAAGCTTTTGCGCGACGCCGGAAATGAGTGCATCGGCTGCACGATGCGGCTGTATGACAACTGCGACGCCGGAATATCGAAGGCGCACACCTGCTGCTCGCTGAGCGATGTTGAGGATGCGCGAAGCGTCGCGTTTTCGCTCGGTATGCGCTACTATGTGTTCAATTTTACGGACGATTTCCGCGAAAAGGTCATAAAAAAATTTGCCGCCTGCTACCTCAACGGGCAAACGCCAAATCCTTGCATCGACTGCAATCGGTATATGAAATTCGATAAGCTGTTTGAGCGCGCAAGGGTGCTCGGCTGCGACCACATTGCGGCCGGTCATTACGCTCGAATAGAAAAAAGCGACGGCAGATTTGTTCTCAAAAAGGCGCTCGATGAGACCAAAGATCAGAGCTATGTACTTTACTCCATGACGCAGAAGCAGCTTGCGCACACGCTCTTCCCTCTCGGCGCGCTCACCAAGGCTCAGGCGCGCAGCGTTGCCGATGCCGCGGGCTTTATAAACGCGCAGAAGCCGGACAGCCAGGACATTTGCTTCGTACCTGACGGCGACTATGCCGCGCTTATACGCCGCCAAACAGGGCGCGAGCTGCCTTCCGGCGACTTTATCGACCGCAGCGGCAATGTTTTGGGTCAGCATCGCGGTATTGCAAACTACACTATAGGGCAGCATCGTGGTCTCGGTCTGTCGCTTCCTGAGCGGCGGTATGTCTGCGCGATCGACGCTTCCCGCAACACCGTGACGATAGGAACGGAGGCGGAGCTGTACGGCAGCCGTCTCACAGTTCGTGATTGTAACTGGATATCCGGCTGTACACCGGATAATTCGGTGCGATGCAAGGTGAAGATACGCTACCGTCAGCCCGAGCAGACCGCCGTTGTAACTCCGATGCCAGACGGTCGGGCGCTTATTGAGTTCGACACGCCGCAGCGGGCGATAACTCCCGGGCAGGCTGCCGTGTTTTACGACGGGGATATTGTGCTCGGCGGCGGCGTTATCGAGGCTCAGATAACATAGTCCCCGCCCTGCTGCTTTTTCATAAGGTCGGCGAGCGTTATTCCGGTAAAGTAATTGCGGGTGAGCTCATAGTAACCCTCCCAAACGGAAAGAGTCCTGCACTCGGCGGCACGGTGGCACACCGGTGCGTTGCTTTGCAGGCACGATACCGGCGCGAGGTCGCCCTCCGCAAGCTGTAGTATCTCCCATAGCGTGTACTGATCGGGCGAACGGTTCAGGCGGTAACCGCCGCCGATGCCGTGAACGCTGTCAATGAGCCCCGCGGACTTGAGCGAGGGCATGATCCTCTCGATATATTTAAGCGAGATCTCCTGCCGTGCCGCGACTTCCTTCATCGGAATGTATCCGCCGTTATCGTGCTCGGCAAGGTCAAGCAGTATGCGTATTGCATAGCGTCCTTTTGTAGAAATCATACAATTCACCTCTTGAGGCTATTATACAACCAATCCCGTAGGTAAATCAACATTTATTTCGGCATATAAAAAGGACAGCCAATAGGCTGTCCTTAAATTAAACTATGTTTTGCTTAGAATAGATCCGCGAATTACTTCTTTGCAAGACCCTTCTGGCGAGCATACTCTGCTGCACCGAGAGCGCCCATGAGCTGCGGGTCGGTCTTCAGGTTAACGACCTTCAGCTTCTGCTGTCGGTTGCGCCAGCCTTCTTTGCCATAACGAAGCAGCGCTTTGCAACTGCCATCTCAACGCCTGCTGCAATCTCGTCCATGGGCTTGCCTTCGCCGACGAGGGTGATGACCTCGGACTCTGCGAAAACGGTGCACTGTGCGGTGATGGGGATGACATTCTTTGCGGTGAGTGCAAGCTTCGAGAACTCGGGAAGGCTCATCTCGAAGGAGCGTGCCATTGCCTCGAAGAAACGGCCGGTACCTGCTGCGCACTTG
>SFLE01000035.1 GCA_004553495.1 Clostridiales bacterium
CTTCTTTGTTGTCCGCTACGGTAAACTTCGTTTCTGCACAGGTGAAGTGGTTCTTCGTGGCGATCTTAACCTTATCTCCGTAGTATACCGTTATACCTTCACTAAAAGCTTCGACTTTCTCGTTATTTACCGAAACCTCCTCAATGCCCTTCGGGTAGGAGAAGGTGAGCTTATACTGAGTTTTCACGAAAGATGCCGAGATAGCCTTAAACTTAGTCGGTACATTTTCGTCATTGCTCTCTTCAACAAGAGCTTTCATGTCTTCCTCGCCCGTTACCGGATCATAGCCGGTTGCATTGAGCGTATAAGTAAGCTTGGCAGTATAGCCATCCTCATCCGCAAGGGCAAGATCTTCCTTGACCTCATCGGGCACTATCAGCGAGCCGTCTTCAAAGCCCAGCGCTATCGGCTCACGTACCGGTTTGGTTTCGTCCGCATTTGTGAATTCGATGGTAGCTGTTGCACTTGCCACCTCCACATTCTCCTCACCGCATTTAGCGTCGATGCTAATGTTGCCCTTAACATCCGTAAAAGCCCAACCGGCAAGTATGCCGATGGAAAGAATGAGTGCGAGAGCAACTGCGATGAGTTTTACTCTTTTTGTTCCTTTCATGCTTGTTCTCCTTACATTATATTATATATAAATTTTTTGCTGACTGTTTTATCAGAGGTCGATGTCGATCTCTTCGTCCCACACACTGGTGAGTATCTGCGTATCATCGCATTTGAACTGCCTCGGAGCGCGCGGCGCAGGGTCCGGCGCCGGCTGTGCTGCACCGTTCATCGGCTTCGAGTCGTTGGCAAGGAACACGGTGCGCTCATCGCCATAGTCATCCGGCATCGGTGCGTTCATGCGAACGGTGCGCTCCTCCATCGGGCTGCGCATCGGCTGCTGCGGTCTTGCCGCTCCGTCGAGAAGCTCGGTCTCGTCTCCGACGCCTCGGCGCGAGCCCAGAAGCTCGGTCTCATCACCGCTGCCGCGCCGTGAGCCCAGAAGCTCCGTTTCCTCCCCGCTGCCGGCTGCGCTTGCGGGAGCACCGCGGCGGCTTTTATCCAAAAGCTCGGTGCGGTCAGCATCCTGTAGGGGAGTTGTGAGCCCGGGGTCGTAGCCGACATTGGCTCCCGCGGACGGTCTGCCGGTGGGCTCGGACGGGCGAACGCCCTTGCTCTTGCCCTTGTAAGCCTGCTTTCCGGTGAGCAGCGCCTCTATCGCTTTCGCGGCGTTTTTGCCGCTGAGGAAGCCGATGACATTTTTAATGTCGAGCTTTATCCAAATGACAACGCTTCCGATGAGCGCGAGCGCGCCGATCGCAAACGCGACTATCGCAAGGGTTCTGAGCATTGAGGTCAGCCGCGCTATTTCGTCGACCGTCATGGTCGATGCGAGCATCGGCAGGAGCGCGCCTATTTTATATGCTATGGTCATGGCGTTACCTCCTGTCCCGTCTTCTGCTGCTTTATCTCGTCGCGGATCGTTTTATCGTTATACGCTCTGGTTATGTTGGCATAATAACCGGCATAGCTGACCTTGAGATCGTTTATTATCTCCTTTGTCACGCTCTGGCTTGCGCCCTCTTCCGCCATCACCAGTTGATATGCCTGGTCAAGGAGTCCGAGCACCTCGTTCTGAGAAATTCCGGCGTCGCTCATATTTGTCGCGGTAGTATTGAGCATATAGCACACTGCATCGCCGGTCACGACTTTCATATATGCATTCTCGAGGTTTTTGGCGTTTTCAACGCAGGCGCTCATCGTCTTAAACAGATCCTGAACGCTCGATGCGCTCGCTTCATTCACTCCCGCCGCGGTCTTTCCGCTGTTGAGGTACTTTACGAAGAACTCGTTCATATTGCAGAAGTTCTTCGCCATCTTGTACATCTCGGTGTCGTAATCCTTTACGCCCTCTTCATCGACGGCTTTTACGACTTTCTCGTACCACACTGTCGCTTTTTTGAGTTTCTCGCTCAGATCGGGGTCATCGCCGTAATCATAAGCATAGAAGTACATATCGCCTATCTTGCTGCACAGCTCGAGGTAATCTCTGTTGTGCTCCATGGCCATGCCATCGGCGGAATTAAGCTTTCCGTTTATAACGCCCTCGGCTTCTTTGCTGAAGCCGTCCTCCTCGTACAGATCCAGCAGCGCCATATACGCCTTCGGGTTCGCCGGCTGCAGCTCTATTGCGGCCTGACAGCTTTCTACCGTTTTCTGCTGAACGAGCGCTTCGTAGTTCTGATCATTGAGCTCGGTTTTGGCTATCAGCAGTCCCGCTCCGGCTACGAGCATAACGCCTGCGAGCACCACCGTTGCAATGAACAGGTTCAGCTTGCCGCGCTGCTTTTTCTTGAAGCTTGCGTCCTCTTCGTCGTAATGCTCCAGCGCATACAGCAGCTCCGCCGCGCTCTGGTAGCGGTTGTTCGGATCGGGATCGACGCAGCGCTTGATGACATTTTCAAGTCCGATGCTGACGGTCGGGTTAAACTCGCGCACCGGATGCTCCTGCATGAGCTCAACGCTCGGCGTTTTGCCCGAAAGCAGACAATACATCGTTGCGCCGAGGCTGTATATATCGCTGCGCTGGTCGGCAACGGGGTTCTGTCGTCGAAGCTGCTCTGGCGCGCCGAAGCCCTTCGTTCCCATGTTGTAATATTTCTGCCCGGGACGAAACTCTATCGCCGTGCCGAAGTCGATCAGCTTGAAGCCGCCGTCCTTTTTCCACATTATATTACTGGGCTTGAGGTCGCGGTAAATTATCGGCGGGTTATGCGCCTGCAAATAGCGCAGCGCATCGCACACCTGTAAGGCGCACTCAAGCACCTGATCCTGCGACAGCTTTCCCTCGCGCTTGAGGATCTTCGACATATCCTCGCCGTCGATATAGTCCATGATGACATATATCTTCTGACCGCGGTCGATGCTCAGCGTTCGCGGCAGAACGGGGTGGTCAACGCTCTTGAGCAGATCGCACTCGTTCTCAAGACCCTGAATGTAAGCATTGAGGTCGATCTTGCGCCCGTTCTTGTCATACTCAATGTCCGTTCTGACTTCCTTGACCGCGACCATCATGTCCATTTGCAGGTCGTTTGCCAGATAAACCTCGGACATACCGCCCTGACCGATCTTTTTAAGGATCTGGTACCGCGGATTGTTTCTCGGTATTGTACTTCCTATCTCTGCCATAGGCTCTCCTCTTTACACGGCGCGGACGACCACTGCCGTTATATTATCCTTCTCTCCTCTTTGCATGACGAGCGTTATCACTCTGTTTATATCGTCTCTTATCCCGTCCTCGGTAAGGGGGGCATCGGTGCGTCCGAACGCGGAAAACAGCTCGTCGTTGCTTATGAAATGCCGGAACCCGTCGGTGCACAGCAGATACGCCTCGCCGCTGCGGATGCTGCCGAAGCTCATCTCCGGAACGGTCTGCTTTGAAGCGCCGATGCATTGCAGGAGCATATTGCGCTTGGGATGTGTGCGCGCCTGCTCCGGCGTTATCGTGCCGCGGTCGAGCTCGCGCTGGATGAAGGTCTGATCCTTTGTGAGCTGGCGGGCGCCGTTTGAAATAAGGTACGCGCGCGAGTCGCCGATGTTTATAAGCTCATACTCGCTGCCGATTATGAGCATTGCGCACAGCGTTGTGCCCAGTCGGGTGCGCGTTGACTCGCCGAAGCTGCTTATCTGACGGTTGAGCTTTTCGGCAAGCTCCTCAAGCGAGCGCTTTATGCGCTCCCAATCCGGGCCGTTAAGAAACGCGGGCAGCTTTTCATCGTACCAGCGGCTGAGCGTTTTAACGACGGTCGAGCTTGCGAGCCCGCCCTTGTCGAGACCGCCCATACCGTCGCACACTGCGGCGAGCACCACGGGCATGTCTCCGAAATGTCCTCTCTTGATGCAGACTGAATCCTCGTTTGCAGGTCGTGTGCTGCCGATGTCAGTCTGTGCTGCGATCAAATAATTCATGACTATCCGTCCTTTCGCCTCATCTGATGCGGAATATGAAATTCTCGTCTGCGAGGCAAAGTCTGCTTCCGTCTTTTATCTCAAACTCCTGCTCGGCACGGATCTCCCTGCCGTTAACAAAAGTATGGTTGAGCGAACGCATATCCGTTATATAAAACCGTCCGCCGCGCGAGGTTATAAGCGCGTGTCTGCGGCTGACGGCGGGATTGCCGTCTATGTATATATCCGCGCCCAGCCGGTCCTTGCCGATGAGCACCTCGTCCTGCTTTATCGTGTACACATCGCCGGTGCCGCACCGCTCGAGCGTTGCCCTGACTACGGGAGCCGATCTTCTGGGCTCGGGCGCGGGCGCAGGCGCAGGCTCGAAGCGTCGAGAGCCTCTTTTAGGCTCAGGCCGATAGTCGTCCATAAATCCCGTGGGCGGCTCGTCGTATGCCGACTGCTGCGGCTTGCGCGATACCGGCTCGGAGTAAGACGGCTCGGGCGGTTGATAATCGTCCATGAAGCCCGTAAGCGGCTCGTCAAAGTCCTGTGCGGGCTCCGGCTGGCGGGGCTGCGCATATGCGCCCGGCGCTTCTCCGAAGGAGCTCTGCTGCGGCGGCTCGTTGTACCCGCCGTAGCCGAAGTCGATGTTCGTCGCTTCGTCGTAATCGGCAACGGGCTGAGGCGGCGGGCTGAACGGCGCGGCGCCGTCATCCACCGTTGTGGGCATCTCGGGCTCAAACTTATTCTCGGCTCCGCTCACCGGAGGAGAATACGGCGGGTCGTTTTTAATCCACTGCGGCGTTTCCGCCGGTTTGGGCTCAGGCTCGGGATTTTGTCCTCCCTCTGCCCACAGTCCGGTCACCATCTCCTCGTAATTCGGAGTGCTTCCCTGCGCGGGACGCTGCGGTGCCCAGTAGCCGTTATCCGTGCCATCGTAGGAATTATCTATGCCGGTAGGCTCCTCCGCCCATTCCGACTGGAAATTCTGCGGCGAAAAGCTCGGCTGCTGCGGCATCGACGGAGCAAACGAGTCAAAGCCGCTGTAGGTCGTTTCCTCATTGTCGGGCGTTTGGGCATTGCCCCAGCCGTTTGCAAAGCCCTGAGGCTGATCAAACGGAGCGTCATACCCTCCTCCGAGCTGCTCGGGTGCGGGCGCGCCCCAGCCGTTCTGCGGCGGCGCATACTGCGCCTGCTGCTGCGATCCGTCCATACGGGCAAGCTCTCTGTCGTATGTCGCCTTATCCAGACGGCAGACATAGTCCGACATGGTTTTCGGCGGGAACTTTTCGATGTCTCTCAAAATGCTCTCAAGCTCGGCGACATACGCTCTGTCCTGAAGCGTAGAGAATGTCGCAAACTCGATGAGAGAGCGGATGAAGCCGTTCAAGTCACATCCGGCGACCTTGTTTACAACGGGGCGGTAAATGAACATAAGCTCCCGCGTTACCGGAGTTATATAAACGCCCTCGACATACAGCTCAAGATTGCGCATCTGCAGCGCATATCTGTCCAGCTCCATGAGCACCCTCACGAACTGCGCGACCACCGAGGCAAACTCCTCCTTGGTCAGTCCGTTCATGAGATAGCGCTTCAGCGGCTCGGCTGCGGGCGCGGTGAAGATGAGCTTTCCGAAGCTGCCCTTCTTGACCTTCATCACTCCGCGGATGCCTCCGCCGGACAAAAGCTCAAGCTCGCGGGGGTTTATCTGCTCGTCTCCGCCGAGCTTGCTTTTTATCGTCAATTCTCCGTCCTTGACGGAACATTTATACCTTGTCATTTTTCCTCCAAGTGCAGGGAGAACCCCCTCCCCAATATCTGAGTGATTTTACCACGGATGATACTACATATGTTTTTATATGCAGTTTTGTCTCGATTTTCGGCAAAATTTGCATGAATAAAACGTAAATTTGTAACCAAAATGTAATCGTAACCAACACCTGTATTGACATCTTTGCCTCGGCGGGAATTTTGCCGGTTCGCGCCGCTCTTTACCGGCGGCAAAACTATACTCAAAAAGTGCCGTTTTCGGCGCAAAATGCGCGGATGGTTTTGTAAAAAGGCAGAAAAAAGACCCCGACGATATCTCTCATATCATCAGGGTCTTTTTCGTTTTGAGGGGCACTGTACCGCACCGCCGAAAGAGGCGAATGCGTCAGTCCCGAGCGGCATCAATGTACCGTTCAAACGCTTCAAGCGTTCTGGCGTATCTCGAGCGGCTGACGGGAACGACGACTCCGTTATCCATGGTGCAGCCGTTTTTTCCGAGCCCGCGCACATGGTTCATATTCACGACGAAGCTGCTGTGAGTCTGGATAAACTCCGCCGGCAGGTCGGCAAGAATATTAACGAGCTTCTCGCTGACATTAATCGTGAATCTTTCGCACACCACCTGCGTTTTTCGCTGGACATGCTCACAAAAAACAATGTCGTCATAATTGACGGCATACTGAACGAGCTTTGTAGTGAACACCTTGCGCGAACCGGTACGCGAGGAATTGAACATTCTCTCCACCAGCTGCGGAAGTCTATACTCCAGATTCGGACGGTATATGAAGTAATACGGATAATAATCGAATATCTCCTCGGCATCCTCAAGCCGGTCGGAAATAAAAACTATCTTGCACAGGCTCTTTGCCCGCCGCAGTTCTCTGGATAAGCGCCGCCAATCGAATGTCGGTTTCCTTGAGTCGATGCAGATGATGAACATCTGATACTCAGGCGTCGCACTCGCGGCGGTATCGATCTCTTTCCAACTCAGGGCTATGTCAATGCTGTTGGATATTCGCTTTGTATCCAGCTCACGCTCCAGCAGATTACATATTGCTTCTGCGCCGCCTGCGCTTGAATCTGCGATGCAAATCCTTACCATGACTTTTCTCTACGCGCCTTCCTTCCCTAAAAGCATACCACACACTCCTAGTACTACCATTGTACTTGAATTTACATTATTTTGGCGGTGCGTTCAAAAGTTGTTCACTTTTTGTCATAATTTGCAGAGTTTTATGTTAATATGTTCACGAAAACAGTATTTCCCGACGCAAAACCATGTACACCTCGTTCAGTGTTACACACATTCGCAGCATATGTAAAGACATATCAAGTGCATATGAAATTGCTCCCTGCACGGCATCGGAAATACCATACAGAGAGCATCATTTGGTATTATATTTTACGGTCGGTTCTGTCTGCACCCTCGCTTGGGTTGTGTAAAAAGAGTGCGCCCTTGCCTCCCTTTACACAAGGGAGCCAATGGGTGCAAGCTTCAGCTTGCGCGCAGGGCACGCATGGCGTTGAGGACAGCAATGACCATAACGCCGACATCCGCGAATATCGCGGCGCCCATATCGGCTGCGCCGAGGGCTACCAGCAGCAGGCAGGCAAACTTAACGCCGAGGGCGAAAACGATATTTTCATAGACTATACGGATGCACTTACGAGAGATCCTTATCGCCTTTGAGATCTTCATGGGATCATCGTCCATGAGCACTACATCGGCAGCCTCGATAGCCGCGTCGGAGCCCATTGCGCCCATGGCGATGCCTATGTCGGCGCGGGAGAGCACGGGCGCATCGTTTATGCCGTCGCCGACGAACGCAAGCTTCGCCTTGCCGGTGTTTTCACAGAGCAGCCGCTCGACCTCGTTTACCTTGTCAGCGGGCAGGAGCTGGCTGTGCACCTCGTCAACGCCGAGGTCCGCGGCGACCTTATCCGCAACGGATTTCGCGTCGCCGGTGAGCATGACGGTTTTTTCTATTCCGGCTTTTTTAAGCTCGGTGATAGCCTGCTTCGAGGTGGGCTTTACGACATCGGATATGACGATGTGTCCCGAATATTTGCCGTCGATGGCGACATGGACTATGGTGCCCACGCTGCGGCACGGAGTGTGCTCAATGCCGAGCTGCGCCATAAGGCGGTCGTTGCCGGCGGCTATGCGGTGACCGTCAACGGTGGCGGTAACGCCGTTGCCGCTTATCTCCTCAATGTCGGAAACGCGGCTGCGGTCGGGCTCTGCGCCGTATGCCCTCTGCAGGCTCTTGCTTATCGGGTGGGACGATGCGCACTCGGCAAGCGCTGCATACTCTATGAGTTTTTTGTTCTCTATGGGGCAGTGGTGGATGCCGCTGACCTCGAAAACGCCCTGCGTGAGCGTGCCGGTCTTATCGAACACGATGGTCTTTGTCTGCGCCAACGCCTCAAGGAAGTTCGAGCCCTTTACGAGAACGCCCTCGCGGCTGGCTCCGCCCAAGCCCGCAAAGAAGCTAAGCGGAATGCTTATAACGAGCGCGCAGGGGCAGCTGACGATCAGGAATGCCAGCGCGCGGTAGATCCAGCTCGCCCAGTCGCCGCCGAGGTCAAGAAATACAAATCTTATCAGCGGCGGAAGTATCGCCAGCGCCAGTGCGCTGTAGCAAACGATGGGGGTATATACCCTTGCAAAGCGCGATATGAACTGCTCCGAGCGCGACTTGCGCGAGCCGGAATTTTCTACAAGCTCCAGTATCTTCGACACCGTTGACTCGCCGAACGCCTTTGTCGTGCGTATCCTCAAAACGCCCGTCATGTTTATGCAGCCGCTTATGATCTCCTCGCCTGCGGCAATGTCGCGCGGCAGACTCTCGCCCGTGAGGGCGCTTGTGTTTATGGTCGAGCTGCCCTCGATAACAACGCCGTCTATGGGCACCTTTTCGCCCGGCTGCACAACGATAACGCTGCCGGTCTCCACTTCGTCGGGATCGACCTGCTCGAGCTTGCCGTCGACCTCAATGTTGGCATAGTCGGGGCGAATGTCCATCAGCGCCGTTATGCTGCGGCGGCTCTTGCCGACGGCATAGCTCTGGAAAAGCTCGCCGATCTGGTAAAACAGCATGACGAACACAGCTTCGTTGAAGTCGCCGCTTTTCTCAATTATCGCAAGTGCGACGGCGCCGATCGTTGCAACCGCCATCAGGAAGTTTTCATCGAAAACCCTGCCGTTTATTATGCCCTTTCCGGCCTTGCGCAGAATGTCATAACCGATGATGAGATACGCCGCCAGATACAGTGCCATCGCTGCAATTCCCTCTATCGGGAGCAGATTCAGCGCAACCAGCAGCACCGCCGTTATGATTATCCGAACGAGTACCATTTTCTGCTTTTTATTCATATATAAAACCTCATACCCTTATAAAATATGCCCTTCTTTGTGAAGGGCATTCTCTCGATCAGAGATATATCTCACAGTCGTCCTCGACCTTTTTGCAGTTTTTGACGACCTTCTGCATGACGGCATTCACATCCGCGCCCTCGGCAAACTCTACCGTCATTTTCTGAGCCATAAAATTGACAACGGCGCTTGCAACGCCCTCGGTCTTGCCGGCTGCCTCTTCCATCAGATTTGCACAGTTTGCGCAGTCTACTTCGATCTTATAGGTCTTTTTCATGGTTTTCCTCCTGAGATTTATTCAGTTCAACAATTAAGTAGTTGTTTAATCGTTATGGTTGCAGTATAATAAGTCCGAGCCGAAAAGTCAACGGTTTGGAGCGCCATTCTTCCGAATGGGCGCAAATCACTTCCAAATGGAGCAATGATATGGATGACCATGAGCTTATCCCCCACGATCACGGCGGGGAAATAAACGAAAATCTGCGTGAAAACATTGAAAAAACCGAGCGGTTCAAAACGGTGTCGGATGTATTCAAGCTGCTTGCCGACCCGAGCCGCGTGCGTATATTCTGGCTGCTGTGCCACTGCGAGGAGTGCGTTGTGAACATCTCATATCTCACCGGGATGACGAGCCCCGCGGTGTCGCATCATCTGCGCCAGCTCCGCGCCGCAGGGCTGATACAGAGCCGGCGCGAGGGCAAGGAGGTCTATTACAAGGCATCCGCCACCGAGCAGGTGAGGCTGCTTCACGGCGCGATAGAAATGACAATGGAGATAGCCTGCCCCGAGGAGAAAAGCGGAGATATTTCAAGCGTTCCGGAGCTTCCCGGGCTCGACGATAACATGGGCGGCGAGGGCAGATACTCCGCTCAGCAGCTTGAGACGATACGGCAGGTGCACGATCTGCTGACGGAAAATCTCGACCGCAGATTTACCATCGAGGAGCTGTCGCGGCGGTTTCTGATAAACCCGTCGTCGCTCAAGGAGATGTTCAAGGCGGTCTACGGCAAGTCGCTCGCCGCGCACATAAAGGAGCACCGCATGGAGCTTGCCGCAAGGCTGCTGCGCGAAACAGATATGAGTGTCGCCGAGGTCGCCGAGCGAGTCGGGTACGAGAGCCAGAGCAAGTTCTCCGCCGAGTTCAAAAAATCCACCGGCGTTCTCCCCACCGAGCTCCGCAAATCCTTTTAGTGGCGTTCTTCCGCACCTGCGGATACGGTTATTGCAGTTGCCCGACCGGTGGGTACCGGCAAAACCATAGGACTGCCGCACTAATTCAGTGCACCTATTGGCTCCCTTGCGTAAAGGGAGGCAAGGGTGCAGCCGGAACTTGCACCCTTGGTGCTGAGGATATAAATTGGCAGCAAAAAAGACGGTCATTCGACCGTCTTTTTCTTTGGTGCTCCAGCGGGGATTTATGTGCTTTTGCAGGGCAAAAGCACCGGGCTTGAAGCACAGCTTCTGCGCCCCTCGGAGCTAAAAGCCTGCCACCGGCAGGTTTTTTTAACGCTCCGACCCT
>SFLE01000016.1 GCA_004553495.1 Clostridiales bacterium
CTGCCTGTCCAACGCTTCCTTCCTGCGTGATGTTCTCGAGTATCACAAGGTTCCCACTTACCTTGAGCATACTATCCGCGAGATCAAGGACAAGACCGTTGTCATCGCTTCCAAGGACGGCAAGAATGTATTCGAAGTCGAGTACGATAACATCGTAAACGGCATCGGTTTCGTTCCCGCACCTGTCGGCGGCAAGGGCAAGAACATTCACCGCGTCGGCGACTGTGTCACCATCGGCAACCTGCGTACCGCTATCTGGCGTGCATGGGATGTCTGCATGAAGATATAGTCTGTAGACTCCGGTAAAAACAATTTAAAAAAGCAGGTACGGATTTGTCCGTACCTGCTTTTTTGCGGCTTTGCTTAATTTCGACTCCTGACTGAGGGGATCGTTTTTTCAGTGGCGTTTTTACGCACCTACGGATACGGTTGTTTCCGGCTGCCCGACCGGTGGGTACCGGAAAACCATCACAGCGGGCGAGCAATGCTCGCCCCTACAACATAGCTTGCACTTCCGGCAACACTGTAGGGGCGACCAGTGGTCGCCCGCATATTCGTGTTTTGTTATTGTCGAGATAACACAGGAAAATCAATCGCCATTCTCGGTAACGCAATGCCTGCTGCGATCAGCGCTCTCGTTCTGCGCGTACTTCAAGAAGGCGGCGGTAGAATGTCGCCTCGCTCAGACCCTCGCATTGACTGAGTAGCTGCGACAGGGTGATGTGCTTGCGCTCCCACTCGCGCACGAGCTGCGGAAAATTATCAGGGATCTGCCTTTCCGGTCTGCCGAAGCGCACGCCGCGCGCCTTCGCCGCAGCTATCCCCTCGGCTTGCCGCTTTTTAATGTTCTCGCGCTCGGACTGCGCGACAAACGAGAGGATCTGCAAAACGAGGTCGGCAATGAATGTGCCCATGAGATCCTTGCCCTGACGCGTGTCGAGCAGCGGCATATCCAAAACCACAATGTCGATGCCTATCTCCTTGGTGAGATATCGCCATTGCTGTTGTATCTCCTCGTAATTTCGCCCGAGCCTGTCGATGCTGAGAACATACAGCACATCGCCGCGCCGCAGCCTTCGCGTGAGCGCGCGATAGCGCGGGCGGTGAAAGTCCTTGCCGGACTGCTTGTCCATGTAGATGTTTTCGCGGGGTATGCTTTTTTCGCCGAGTGCAAGCATCTGTCTGTCCTCGTTCTGGTCGGTGCTCGAAACGCGCACATATCCATAAGCTGTCATATCATCACTCCGTATTCAAAAAATATCAGGTGCAATAATGCACCTGATATTTTACTTGCTATTGCCGCCATCGGCTTTGTCATCGATGGATTTTTTGCTTTTTGCGATAAGCTTCCGCAAAAATTCCGGCACTGGCGCGCCCATGGCGGCGGCATTTTCCACAATGCTGCCGAGCTCGGTGAAGATATACCAAGCCGTGACCAGCGGCGTTATGATGCAGTGCTGACCGGTGAACGGCAGCGCTATACCGAAGTTGTCGCCCAGAACGCTCAGCGCAATATCGCACATAGCGGCAACGAGCACCGCGAATATGCTGCCCAGCTTGTGCCACAGTCCGCTGCGGGCCGCCGCGCTGCTCCAGCGTTTGTTGTAGATGGCGGCGAATGTTCCGGTGAGGTAATCCAGCGCCATCGCAACGAGCCACAGCACGATCATCCAGCCGACCCAGCCGAACAGCGCGGTGCCGAACGCTATTGCCGCCGCTGCCGCAGCCTTTATCTCGGCAGCTTTATCCGGTGTGTTCATCCTCTCACGCCTCCCCTTCAAAGTACCGGCGCATGATCTCCATAACGCGGAGCATATCCTCAGTCAGGTCAAGCTCACCGTTGCCCTTTCCGCGCAGCGCGCCCGCGTCGATATAACGCTGAGCCATCCCGCGGTAAGCGTCGGGGATGTCGTCAATTTTATTCCATCTCACCATATCATCATCGCTTCCTTTTCCAATATATTTTTTGCCGGTCGCTCGGCAGACACCGCGGCAGATAGCCTCGCCGAGCGCGGTCGTGTTTTCGGTTATCCAGCGCGCCAGATCGGGGCTGTCGTGAAATTCGCACTCGCAGTACAGGCATATGCCGGTCGTATTGCGTATCTCGTAAAACTGCTTTTCGCGTATGCCGTATGCCGAGCGGTAGGGCGTTATGGCGTTTATTTCGTCAAACACCGGCTGTGCGTAGCTGAGCTGTTTATCCGCGTTTTTGGACACGAACACGACGCAGCCCCTGCCGCCGCCGGCGTTCGTGTGGATGCAGATGTGCAGATCGGCACCCCACGCGTTGGATTCATTCACGCGCTCATACATCGCGTTCGTGCCGTCGGCAAAGTTAGTTTTCACATCAAAGCCGTTTCGCTCGAGCGCCGCTTTGCACGCCGACGCGATCCTGCGGCACTGCGCAGCCTCGTTCGTATCGCCGTAGGCGTACAGGTTTCTCACTTGATCGGAAGGTGACAGATAAATTTTCAAATCGGGTCCTCCTTTGTTCATTCTATGCTGCCATGCACCTACGGCGGCCGCGCACCGTATGGCTCACCCGCCGCGGGGAATTGCGCCACCTACACCGGCAGTTGGCTTAGCTGCGCTGCCGCGGTAACGCACCACGGAAAAGGCTTCCTCTTAAGGGGAAGCTGTCACCGAAGGTGACTGATAAGATGAAAACAAATCGTGCCGGAGGCAACAATGTTGAAAAAGCAGTGCGGCTTGCACACATCTTACCTATTCACTTGCGCGCGCAGCCCGCGCATGGCAGCCCTCTCACAAATAGCGCCCATTGCACCGTAACTTGCACTTTTTTGTGCAAGAAAAATGAAAAATAGCAGCTTATTTACAGTTTATTCACTTTTATATTGACATTTTTAACAAAGTGGAGTATTATCAACACATCACTTTAAATGCAAAAAGCAATAAACAGGAGAGAAAGCAATGGAAAACAAAATGGAAAAAAGGTATGGACTGCCTACCGCGATCTCCATGGTCATCGGAATCGTTATAGGCTCCGGCGTCTTCATAAAAGGCGGCAAAGTCCTGTCCCTGACCGGCGGAAACCTCTTGCAGGGTATCGCGGTCGTCGGAATCGTAGGCCTCATATGCATCATCTGCTCGCTGGTTTTTGCGACCCTCGGCAGCAAGTATGAGAAGGTCAACGGAGTTGTGGACTATGCCGAGCTCGCCCTCGGACCCAAGTACGCCTACTATGTCGGCTGGTTTATGACCACGATATATACGCCGGCGCTTGCGTCCATGCTGGCATTCTTCTCTGCAATGATGTTTTTGCAGCTTTTCGGCATACCCGCTATTGACTTTGCAAACGGTCAGGTAAACGCTACCGCCATCGGCGTCGGTGCAGGCTTCCTCATGATAGGCTACGGTGTCAACGCCCTCAGCCCGAAGCTCGCCGGCAAGCTTCAGGTCGGTATGACCGTTATAAAGCTCATCCCCCTGCTGCTCATGGGCATCGTCGGAACCATAGCAGGTCTTGTAAACGGCACGACTCTGGAAGTGCTCGACTATGTCAATTCCCCCGACTATGTCGCGGTCGGCGGAGACGGCTTCTTTAAGGCGATAGTAGGCTTTGCGTTTGCTTACGAGGGCTGGATACTCGCAACGAGCATCAATGCCGAGCTTAAAAACTCAAAGCGCAATCTTCCGCTGGCGCTCGTTATCGGCGCACTGGTGACCATCCTCATCTATGCCCTGTATATCTGGGCGATGAGCACGGTCGGCGATGTAAACACCATAATCGCAACATGGCCGTTCGGCGAGAGCCTGCCGCGCATTGCGTTCTCCAAGCTCTTCGGCAATGTCATCGGCACCGTTGTATATGTGTTCATAACCATCTCGTGCCTCGGCACCATGAACGGGCTTATCATGGCGTCCTGCCGCAGTATGTACTCCGTCTCCGCCCGCGGCATGGGACCTCAGCCGAGCTTCTTCGGTCATATCGACGATCAGAACAACTTTGCGATAAAGTCCTCCATCGTCGGCATGATGCTCGCAGGTTTCTGGTATGCATGGACCGTTATGATGTGGATGGGCGGTCCCGGACTGTTCGGCTCCGTCCACACGAGCGAGTGGTTTGCGTGGGAGCCCGACGAGATCGGCATCATCTGCCTGTACCTCATGTACATACCCATGATGATCGGACTCATGGTAAAGGCAAAGGACCTCAGCCCCATAAAGCGCTTCGTGCTGCCTGCGCTGGGCGTTCTGTGCTGCTTGTTCTTCTGCTATGCCATCTGGACGGGCTACGGCTGGAAGCAGTGCGTCGGATTCCTCCTCTTCTTCGCGGTCGTAATGTTCATCGGCTGGCTGTTTGAGCGCTATCGCGTGAAAGGCGCCGCGCTGAAGAAATAAGTGTGAAATTGACTATGCCCCCGTACTTAATGGTACGGGGGCGTATTGCGCTGCGGGCAAAAAAACTGTATAATGGCAGCAGAAACAAAACGGAGGAAGATATGAGATACCCATGCCTTGTCGTCGATCACGACGACACCGTTGTAAACAGCACCGCCACGGTGCACTATCCCTGCTTTGTCGAATACACCGGCATATACCATCCGGAGGTACACTACACGCTGGATGAGTACATAAAGGATAATTTCGACCCCGGCGTCGTTGCGCTTTTTAGGGATATTGTCGGCATGACGGCTGAGGAAATGGAGCGCGAGCAGGATTATTGGAAAGCCTATGTCAAACGCCATGTCCCACAGGCGTATGACGGGATGCGCGAGCTCTTATGGCGGCATAAAAACGCCGGCGGCGTGCTGTGCGTGGCGTCGCATTCGTACACGGAGAACATCCTGCGCGATTACCGTGAAAATGGTCTGCCCGAGCCGGACGCCGTTTTCGGCTGGGAAAGCCCCGCAGACGAGCGCAAGCCGAACCCCTATCCGCTTGAGCAGATAATGCGCCGCTTCGGATTCGACAGGGGAGAGCTTCTGATGCTCGACGATCTCAAGCCGGGCTACGATATGGCGCATAGCTGCGGCGTTGACTTCGCCGCGGCGGGCTGGTCAAACGACATACCCGAGATAGAGGGCTTCATGCGAGAAAACTGCGATAAATATTTCAAGACCATACCCGAGCTCGAAAAATTTCTCTTTGAAGATGAGGAGACAGAAAAATGAGTAAAAAAATCGTCCGCGTTGTGCTCACAGGCGGTCCCGCAGCGGGAAAAACGACCCTTATAAGCCGCATACTCAAGGAATTTAAGCAGGATGACGGCTGGCGCGTTATAACCATCCCCGAAACGGTCACGGAGCTTATATCCGGATTCGGCATAAACCCGTTCGGCGTGTGTATGTCCATGCTCAAGTTCCAGGACTTCGTCATTGCCGATCAGGTGCACAAGGAAAAGCTTGCGCTTGAGGCTGCAGAGGTCGTGCCTGAGGACAAGGTGCTCATAGTCTATGACAGGGCGCTGCTCGACGATAAGGCGTATATCTCCGATGAGGACTTTGCCGAAACGCTCATGCGCGTTGCCGGAAAAACGGAGGCACAGGTGCTCGCGGGATATGATGCGGTGCTGTACCTTGTGACCTGCGCCAAGGGTGCGGAGTTTGCGTATAACCTCGGCAATGCCGCGCGCAGCGAGTCGATAGAATATGCCCGCGAGCTCGACGACCGCACACTGAGAGCATGGAGCGGCTATCCGAACCTGCGCATTATCGACAACTCCGTCAACTTTGAGGACAAGATAAACCGAGCGATACGCGAGATATACCGCGTTATCGGCGAGCCCGAGCCGATGGTGAAAAAACGCAAGTACCTTGTTGCTATGCCGGATATACAGTCGCTCAGAGAGCACTATGGTGCGGTCGGGGTTGACATGGTGCAGACATATCTGTGCATGACAAATCCCACAATCGAGCGCCGCCTCCGATGTCAGGAAAACGGCGGCGAGAAGCTGTATTTCTACACCGAGAAGCACTTCCGCGCCGACGGCGATAAGTGGGACACCGAGCGCCCGATAACCGAGAAAGAGTACAACCAGTATCTCCTCGAAGCCGATCCCTCCCTGCAAAGCGTGAGCAAAACGAAGTATCGCTTCATCCACGACAGCAGCAGGTTTGAGATAGATGTCTATCCGTTCAGCACCGAGCGGGCTATAATGTTCCACTATTCGGACAACGACGACCGCGGCGTTCCGCCCGAGGTCGAGATAATCCGCGAGGTCACCGGCGATCCCGCATATAAGAACAAACAGCTTGCGAAGGCTCAGAAATTATAAGTATAAAAAATCCCCTCAGGTTAAGGACCTGAGGGGATATGTATTTTCTTTAGAATATATCCTCGTTTACCTTCTGCGGAGGCAGCTCGAGTATGGAGGGGTCGGCGATAATGCGGTTTATGATCTTGAAAACGGAGGCGTAGTAGTGACCGTCCACCGTGCGCTCGTCGAGAACGAACTTGGCATCGACATACTTGCGGTCTACCATGTTCCCGTGCCTGTCCAGCTCATAGGCATGACGCTTTGCACCGAACGATACGAATACCGGCAGCGTTCCGAAATTGTATATGTGATGGTATATAGGACCTATGCCGAGCGAGCCGAGGTCGGTTATTATCATCGAGCCGTGGAAGGGGCTGACATCCAGAAGCTTTTTCGGCAGCAGACCGAAATAGTCGAAAACGCGGATGAGCCAGATAACAAAGCGAATGACAAAGCGCGGCAGGGATGCAAACTTGTTGGCAAATTCCTCGGTGCCGTTTTCCTCGTCGGAGTTCTTGATCTCGTCGATAGCCTCGTTCATCTTGTTGTACACATCGAAAATGGTGTCGGTGGGCTTGAAGGGGACCTTAATGGTGGTCTCGGTGGAGTCGATGGTCAGGTTGCGCTTTACGGTCATGACTATCTCTATCTCGTTGTGCGCATATACGCGATTGCCGACGACAAAGCGGTTGAGCCCCGGAAGATATGCGCAGGCGCGCACATATGCCGCAATGAGCAGATGCAGCATACCGATGCCCTTGTAGCCCGCAACGCGCTGCTTCCTGAACCAGCGGTCGGCATTTGTTATCTCAAACGACTGCTCGTAGTAATTGAGAGCATCATTCCTCGTAGGCATTATAAACGGTATAAAATTATAAAACCCATTAAGTGAACGCAGCCGTCTGCCGTCAACACGGTCACCGGCGCGCCGCTTATAATTATTAGCCATAGGAAACCTCCTCGGTTATACAAATTTGAGCTATCCATGCCAAATAATTATACATTGTGAGAATGGATTTGGCAAGGAAAAAAGCCGATACATACCAAAGCTACCGGCAAATATTTTAGCTATTAATAAATTTGTTCGCGGAAAGTCGAAAAAAGTCTTGCAATTTAAAGGGATAGAGAATAGTATGTTAATTATCAAACAAATTCACGGGCGCAAATGATAAAAAATAAACCCTGCATTTTCAATGGTTTGCGCCCCATACGAGTCATAAAAGGCAAAAGCAATTAATTTAACAATTTAATTGCATAAAGTTTATCAATAAAAATGCACAAAAGCCGTTGAAAATACAAGACTTTTTTGTTATTCTTAACATAACAAGTGCATATTTTTATTAGTGACCCGTAAATAAACTTAACAGAAGGGAGGCGAGCTGATGGCGTTTGATGAGATCGCCGGAATAAGCGCGGCAGAGGAAGCGGCACGAGTGACCGTTGCCGAAGCGCTTACGGAAGCCAAGCGCATAGTTGCGCAGGCGCATAAGGCGGGAAAAACGGACATCGAGGAAGCTCGGGCGAAGGCTGCCGCCGAGCTTGCACAGCGCAGAGAGCAGGCACGGACCGAGGCTCAGGTGCAGGCACAGGAGATATACCAGAAGGCGGAGAACAAAAAAGCGGTGCTGCGCGCAAAGGCTGAAAGCCGATGCGGCAAGGCGGCGCAGTACATCGCGGAAAGGATCGTGAATGCGTAATGGCCATTGAAAAAATGAAAAAGCTGCGGCTGCTGGCTGTTCGCAACGATAAAAAGGAACTGCTCAAGCAGCTCATGCTGCTCGGCTGCATCGAGGTATCCGAGCCGGAGTTCTCGGAGCTTTCGCCGGAGCTTCGCGCCCGCCTTTCCAAAGAAAGCAGCGATGTTGTCCGCTGCCGCACCGATCGCGCGATGCTTACGCAGGCGGTGGAAATGCTTGATAAGTACGCCCCCGTCAAGAAAAAGCTGCTTTCCGCAAAGCCGGAGGCCGAGTGCGGCGTTATACTTGATGATTCTACTCTTTCCGCAACTATTGAGACCGCGCGAGACATCGTCGGCATAGACGAAACGGTGCGCAGGATAAACGCTGAGTGCGCGAGGATAAACGGCTCGATAGACGCGCTTTCGCCGTGGCTCGAGCTTGACTATCCCCTCGATGGGGAGGGCACCGAGCACTGCGCTGTAACGCTTGGTATGGTGCCGTCGTCGGTGCAGCTTGCGGATGTGCAGAGCGCGCTCGCCGCCGTCACCGAGGAAGCCGAGCTCAAGAGCGTTTTTTCCGACAGTGCGCAGAGGTATCTCGTTCTCATCTGCTTTAAGGAGGAACTGCCGGCTGTTTTGGACGCCGTGAGGGAATACGGCTTTACCATTGCCTCGTTCGGAAGCCTTGAGGGCACCGCCGCTGAAAACACGCAGAGGCTAAAGGACGAGCTCAAGGCGCTCAACGAGCAGAAGTGGGAGCTTATAGACCAGGCGCGCGCCATGGGAGAGCACCGCGACGAGCTGAAGCTGTGCGCGGACAGGATGGAGACCAAGGAGGTCTACGCCGAGGCTGAGGGCAGGCTCTACGGAATGGAGAGTACCATTGCCCTGCAGGGCTGGGTGCTTGCGCGAAAGGTTCCGGAGCTCGAAGCCTGCCTTGCGAAATTCGACTGCGCATGGGAGCTTACAGATCCCTCACCCGAGGAATATCCCGAGGTGCCGGTCAAGCTCCGCAACAACAAGATAACAAACGCGCTGAACATGGTAACGAATATGTACAGCCTGCCCGCTTACGACGGCGTTGACCCGAACCCCCTGATGGCTCCGTTTTTCATCCTGTTCTACGGGCTTATGATGGCTGATATGGGCTACGGTCTTATAATGATCCTCGCGGCGGTCGTTGCAATGAAAAAGATAAAGCCCCGCAAGGGAAGCCTGAGCTTCTGCCAGCTGCTTCTGTATGCCGGCATATCGACATTCATAATGGGCATACTCACCGGCGGATTTTTCGGCGATGCGCTCGTGAAGATAGGTCAGATAATCGGCAAGCCCGAGGGATGGGGCGAGCTGTGGTGCTTGTTCAGTCCGACGAACGATGTTATGACAGTGCTCATCGGCGCAATGGCGCTTGGTCTTATCCACCTGAACACCGGCATGGTGATAAGCGTTGTCGAGAAGGTCAAAAACGGCGATGCGGCAGGAGCATTCTGGGAAGAGGGCTCGCTGTGGGTCATCCTTATCGGCGCGGTCATGATGGTGCTCAAGGTCGGCAATATCGGCGGAGTGCCGGTGGTTCTGGTCATCGGCTGCGTAATGCTCTTCTACGGCGGAAGCCGCGGAGCAAAGGGTGTCGGAGGCAAGATAATAAGCCTGTTTTCAACACTCTACAACACTGTCACCGGCTGGTTCGGCGACATACTTTCCTATTCGCGTATCATGGCGCTGATGCTCGCCGGCAGCGTTATCGCAACGGTTTTCAACACCATCGGCGGCATAGCAAACAGCCTGTGGCTGTTTATCCCCGTGTTCATCGTAGGACACACGCTAAACTTTGCTCTGAACCTCCTGGGCTGCTATGTACACGATCTGAGGCTCCAGTGCCTCGAGTACTTCGGCAAGTTCTACAAGGACGGCGGCAGGGCGTTCAAGCCCCTTGAAGTAAGCACAAAATATTACGATATAGCTGAAGATTAATAGGAGGATAACAATAATGGAATTTCTGTTTGCACATTCCGGTCTGGCAATAGGTCTTCTCGGTGCAGGTCTTGCAGCCTGCATGGCAGGCGCGGGCTCGGCAGTCGGCACCGGCATCGCCGGTGAAGCCGGCGCGGGACTGATAACCGAAGATCCCTCGAAGTTTGGTAAGGCGATGATCCTTCAGGTCATCCCCGGTACTCAGGGACTGTACGGTCTGGTCGTTTTCTTCGTTGCGATCATGAACATGGGCCTGCTCAACGGCACTGCTGCAGACCTTTCGTTCGTTGATGGCTGCCGTTATTTCGCAGCCTGTATGCCCATCGCCATAGGCGGTCTTGTTTCCGCTATAGGTCAGGGCAAGGTCGCGGCGGCGTCCGTCAACCTGCTTGCAAAGAACCCCGACCACTGGGCAAAGGGCATGATCCTGTGCATCACCGTTGAGTTCTATGCAATTCTGTCCCTGCTCGCATCAATGATGATGCTTCTGTACATCTGATCCGACGGTAAAAATAACATAAAGGCAGGGCTTTACTATGAAAGGCACTGAAAAAATAATCGCACATATCCAGACTGACGCGGACACAGCTGCGAAAAAGACGATAGACGAAGCCGCAGCGGAAGCCGAAAAAATACGCGCGGAGAGCTTCGAGGCTGCGCTGGCTGAGTATGAAAAGCTCATGCAGCAGGGCAATGCCGAGTGCGAGGATATTCTCAGCGGTAGCCGCCGCATCGCCGAGATGGAGGCGAAAAAGAGCGTTCTCGCCGTAAAGCAGGAGATGGTCGAGGCGGCGTTTCAAGCCGCGCGCGAGAGCATAATCAATATGCCGCGCGAGGATTATGAGCAGTTTCTTGCGCGCATGGCAGCCTCAGGCTCGGTAAACGGCACGGAGGAGATAGTCCTCAACGCCCGCGACAAAGCCGAGCTCGGCAAGGCGGTGTGCAAAAAGGCAAATGAGCTGCTCACTGCCGGGGGGAAACTCGGCAAGCTCACACTGAGCGAGGACACCGCGGACATATCCGGCGGTGTTGTCGTTCGCTTCGGCGGCATCGAGACCAATTGCAGCGTAGATGCACTCATCCGCCAGCAGCGCAGCGCGCTTGCAACTCCGGTTGCACAGCTCCTGTTTGAATAACGCTGCGGCGTTACATATCCCGAAAAGGGAGGGAATGAATTGTCAAATAAAAAGTGCGTCAGAGAAAAATATCTGTATCTTTCCGCGATGCTCAGGGCAAGAGAAGCTAAAATGCTGACACGCGACAAGGCAGAGCGCATGATCGACGCGCCAAGCTTCGACGAGGCTGCGAAAATGCTCACCGACTGCGGCTATAAGGACCTGTCCGGCTGCACCGCGCGGGAGGTCGAGGCGGCGCTCGCTGAGCACCGCGCGGAGATATTCTCCGAGCTTGCGCGCCTGTCGCCCGATCCCGAGCCCGTAGAGGTTTTTCGCATGAGGTATGATTACCACAACGCGAAGATAATCGTAAAAAGCGAGGCGGAGGGCATCGACAGGTCGGATCTTATGAGCTTTTCCGGAAGGATAGCTCCGGAAGCTCTGAAAAGATGCTTCACGGAGGAAAAATATGCGGGCATACCGGCGCTGCTTGCCGATGCCATGGTCGAGTCAAAAAGCGTGCTCGCCCGCACGCAAAATCCGCAGCTTGCCGATTTCGTGCTTGACAGAGCCTATTTTGCAGAGCTTCTTAACGCGGCAAACGGACTCGGCAGCAGCTTTCTGCGCGGCTATGCCCAGACGATGATAGATGCCTCAAACCTCCGGAGCGCCGTGCGCACCATGCGCATGGGCAAGGACACGGATTTTTTGAAAACCGCGCTCATATCCGGCGGCGGAGTAGACTGCGGGCGCATCCTCGCAGCGTTCGGCTCGGGCGACACGCTTGCCGCGATATACGCCAACACCGTTTTATCGGCTGCGGCGTCGCAGGGCGCGCAGGCGGCAAAGGGCGGCACGATGACCGCATTCGAGCTCAGCTGCGACAATGCGGTAACGGCGTATCTCACCCGTGCAAGACTCGTGTCCTACGGCGAGGCACCTGTGATAGCGTATCTCGCAGCCGTGGAGGGCGAGGTCACGGCGCTGAGGATGATACTCACCGGACTTCTGGCATCTCTTGCGCCGGAAACGATACGGGAAAGGCTGCGTGATATGTATGCATAAAATTGCGGTCATAGGACGGCGCGAGACCGTAATGGGCTTCACAGCGCTCGGACTGGAGGCATATCCGGTCGCGGACAGCGCGGAGGCGAGAACGGTGCTGCGTGCGCTGACTCACGAGCGGGAGGATGTTGCGATAATCTACATCGAAGAGGACATCGCCTCCGGCATCATGAGCCAGATAGATAAATTTAAAGACAGCGTCACTCCGGCGATAATCCTTATCCCCGGCAGGGAGGGCAGCCTCGGCATGGGGCTCTCGGCTCTCAATGCCGCGGTGGAGCGTGCAATAGGCACGAATATCCTGGAGAATAATTAAGAAAGAAAGGTATCTGTATGAGCGGAACTATTATAAAAGTCTCGGGCCCGCTTGTTGTGGCGGAGGGACTGGGCGACGCAAATGTCTCCGATGTCGTGCGCGTCGGTCCCCAAAGACTTATAGGCGAGATACTTAATATGACGGGCGATAACGCCTCTATACAGGTCTATGAGGAGACCTCCGGTCTCGGACCGGGAGCGGTGGTCGAAAGCTCCGGTATGCCGATGTCCGTTGAGCTTGGACCCGGTATGCTCGAGAATATCTACGACGGCATACAGCGTCCCCTGCCGGAGATCCGCGAGCTTACCGGCGCCACCATAAGCCGCGGCACCGATGTTCCGGCACTAAACCGCAAGAAGAAGTGGGATTTCGTTCCCGTCGCACACGAGGGCGATATGCTCTCCGGCGGCGATGTTATCGGCACCGTGCAGGAGACCACCGCGATCCTGCACAAGATCATGGTGCCGCCTAAAATGAACGGCAGGATCGTTTCGATAAAGTCCGGCAGCTTCACGGTAACGGAGACAGTCGCGGTGCTTGAGAGCGCCGACGGCGTTCGCCATGAGCTCACCATGATGCAGAAGTGGCCCGTGCGTATAAGCCGCCCCTATGCGTCAAAGAGCATGCCCTCGCGCCCGATGAACTCCGGTCAGAGAATAATCGACACGCTGTTTCCCATCGCGAAGGGTGGCACGGCGGCAGTTCCCGGACCGTTCGGCTCGGGCAAGACCGTCGTTCAGCACCAGCTTGCAAAGTGGTCGGATGTTGACATAGTTATCTACATCGGCTGCGGCGAACGCGGCAATGAGATGACCGATGTTCTCATGGAGTTTCCGGAGCTGACCGACCCCAGAAACGGCGAGCCTCTTATGAAGAGAACGGTGCTCATAGCAAACACTTCGGATATGCCCGTTGCGGCGCGCGAGGCGTCTATCTACACCGGCATCACCATCGCCGAGTACTTCCGCGATATGGGCTACGATGTCGCGGTGCTCGCAGACTCCACCTCCCGCTGGGCGGAGGCTCTGCGCGAAATGTCCGGACGCCTTGAGGAGATGCCCGGCGAAGAGGGCTACCCCGCGTATCTTGCATCGCGCATAGCGCAGTTCTACGAGCGCGCCGGCGTTGTGAAATGCCTCGGAGCCGACGAAAGACAGGGCTCCGTTACCGCAATCGGCGCAGTTTCGCCACCGGGCGGCGATATATCCGAGCCGGTCTCTCAGGCGACGATGCGCATAGTAAAGGTGTTCTGGGCGCTCGACTCGTCCCTTGCTTACGCGCGTCACTTCCCCGCGATAAACTGGCTGACCTCGTATTCGCTGTATGTCGATACGCTTGCGCCGTGGTATAACGAGCAGTTCGGCGCGCAGTACATGATAAACCGCGATAAGGCCATGCACATTCTTCAGGAGGAAAACGAGCTTCAGGAGATCGTCCGCCTCGTCGGTCAGGACGCGCTCAGCCCCGCCGACCGCCTCACGATGGAAACGGCAAAAATGCTGCGCGAGGACTTCCTGCAGCAGAACGCCTTCGTCGATGAGGACGCGTATTCCTCCTATGACAAGCAGTTTGAGCTCATGGGCATGATACTCACCTTTGATGAGCTCGGACGCGAGGCGCTCAAAAAGGGCGCCGACATGAAGGCGCTGTTTTCCATCGGCGCAAAGGAGCGCATAGGCAGAGCAAAGATGGCGGCTCCCGATGCATACAAGCAGGAGTATGCTTCAATACTCGAGCAGATGAAGGCCGAGATCGAAGCAGTCGTTGCCGGAGGTGAGGACGCATGATAAAAGATTATAAGACCATACGCCAGATAGCAAACCCGCTGATGATAGTCGAGCAGGTCGAGGGCGTTACCTACGACGAGCTGTGCGAGATCGAGCTTCCCGACGGTGAAACGCGCCGCGGCAAGGTGCTCGAGGTCGAGGGCGACAGAGCGGTAGTTCAGCTTTTCGACTCTGCGCAGGGTATAAACCTTGCCCAGACGAAGGTCAGATTTCTCGGTCACCCGCTGGAGCTCGCGGTGTCCGAGGATATGCTCGGCCGCGTATTTAACGGCATGGGTCAACCCATCGACGACGGTCCCGAGCTTTTGGCGGAGGCCCACCGCGACATTAACGGCATGCCCATGAACCCCGCTGCGCGCGCATATCCCGCGGAGTTTATCCAGACCGGCGTTTCCACCATCGACGGGCTTAACACCCTCGTTCGCGGGCAGAAGCTGCCCATATTCTCGGCATCCGGACTTCCCCACGCGGCTCTTGCAGCGCAGATAGCGCGTCAGGCGCGCGTGCTCGGCGACGGTGAAAACTTCGCCGTTGTGTTTGCCGCAGTCGGCATAACCTTCGAGGAGTCCGAGTACTTTATAAACGACTTCAAGCGCACCGGCGCTATCGACAGAACGGTAGTTTTCTCAAACCTTGCAAACGACCCCGCGGTCGAGCGCATAGCGACTCCGCGTATGGCGCTAACGGCGGCGGAGTACCTCGCGTTTGAGAAGAATATGCATGTTCTTGTCATCATAACCGACATCACGAACTATGCCGAGGCTCTGCGCGAGGTGTCGGCGGCAAAGAAGGAGGTCCCCGGACGCCGCGGCTATCCGGGCTACCTGTACACCGACCTTGCCACCATGTACGAGCGCGCCGGACGAAGGATAGGCAGCAGCGGCTCCATCACCATGATCCCCATCCTCACCATGCCCGAGGACGACAAGACCCACCCGATCCCCGACCTCACGGGCTATATCACCGAGGGTCAGATAATCCTCAGCCGCGACCTGCACCGCAAGGGCATCGTGCCGCCTGTGGATGTTCTCCCGTCGCTTAGCCGACTCAAGGATAAGGGCATCGGCGAGGGCAAGACCCGCGAGGACCACGCCGGAACGATGAACCAGCTTTTCGCGGCGTATTCGCGCGGCAAGGACGCCAAGGAGCTTATGACCATCCTCGGCGAGGCTGCGCTTTCGGACGATGATAAGCTGTTCGCCGAATTTGCCGACGAGTTTGAAAAGACCTATGTCAATCAGGGCAACAACACCAACCGCAGCATAGAGGAGACCCTCGATCTCGGCTGGAGGCTGCTTAGCATACTGCCCAGAGCGGAGCTCAAGCGCGTAAAGCCCGAGATGATAGAAAAATACATGAAGTAAGGGGGCGTCTTTATGGCAGGCACCACGATAACCCCTACAAGAATGATGCTCAAGCAGCTCAAGGGCAGGCTCAAGACCGCCCGACGCGGGCATAAGCTGATGAAGGATAAGCGCGATGAGCTGATGCGTCAGTTTATGGACATCGTGCGGCGCAATAAGGAGCTTCGTGAGCGCGTTGAGCAGGGACTCACGCAGGCTTACTCGGCATTGCAGGTGGCGAGCGCCATCATGAGCCCCGAAATGCTCGAGCAGGCGCTTTTGTATCCGAGGCAGAGCGTTGAGCTGGATATGCAGTTTAAAAATATCATGAGCGTAAATGTCCCGCTGTACTCGTTCCACACGCGCAATAACGATCCGTCGGAGATATACCCATACGGCTTTGCGCAGACCTCGGGCGAGCTCGACGATGCGCTCGCGGCGCTTGCAAAGGTTTTCGAGGATATGCTCGAGCTTGCGCAGGTAGAAAAAACGATGCAGCTCTTAGCAGAGGAGATCGAAAAGACCCGCCGGCGCGTAAACGCGCTCGAGTATGTCATGATCCCCGAGCTCGAGAGCAATATTAAGTACATTTCCATGAAGCTTGAGGAGAACGAAAACTCTACAAAGGTGCGCCTTCTCAAGGTAAAGGAAATGGTTCTTCAAAATGCGCACGATTTTAAGTAATGAAAATCTCCCGTCGAAAAGACGGGAGATTTTTTATCATAGTTAGCTAAAAGCTTAATTAAAGAACAATGAGTGTTTCGGTTCAGGAGCAACGGAGTGGGGGGCTTTTGAGACCGCCGTAAGCGCGAAAATATAAATAACATCGAAAACAAAGCAGATGATTCCCGCCACCGGAATAAACCAGTTGCCCTCCGGTGTGCCGTAGATCGTGGGCGTCAGCGTATCTCTGGCGCTTGTGGATATGGTGCCGGTCGTGTTTTTCCGGCCACGCTAAAGCGAAACCTGGCGCTTATTAACGCCAGGTCTCGTATGGTTATTGATTTTTGTTCCGCAAGGAATTGCGGGGCTTTGAGCTCTCCTTGTGCTGCACATAGTTTGACAATCCACTTACTTATCGAGTATTCCCATGAATTCTTCGCCGGTGATGGTCTCCTTCTCGTAAAGGAACTGCGCGAGCTCATCGAGCTTTTCGCGGTTATCGGTCAGGATCTTGACGGCCTTATCATGCTGCTTTTTAACGAGCGCGACGACCTGACGGTCGATCTGCGCCTGAGTTTCGGCAGAGCATGCAAGCGAGGTATCGCCGCCGAGATACTGGTTCGTGACCGTTTCCATGGCGACCATGTCGAAGTCCTCGCTCATGCCGTAGCGCGTTATCATTGCGCGCGCAAGCTTTGTCGCCTGCTCGATGTCGTTCGAGGCGCCAGTTGTGACCGAGCCGAAAACGACCTCCTCGGCGGCGCGGCCGCCGGTGAAGGTGGCAATCTTGTTTTCTATCTCGACCTTGCTCATGAGGTAGTGGTTGCCCTCCTCGACCTGCATGGTGTAGCCCAAGGCGCCCGAGGTTCGCGGCACGATGGTTATCTTCTGCACGGGGGCGGAATGGGTCTGCTTTGCGGCGACGAGCGCATGACCGATCTCGTGATATGCAACGATGCGCTTTTCGTGGTCGGTCATGATGGCGTTTTTCTTCTGATAGCCGGCAATGACGACCTCGATGCTCTCCTCAAGGTCTGCCTGAGTGGCAAAGCGTCTGCCGTCACGCACGGCGCGCAGAGCCGCTTCGTTTATGATGTTGGCAAGCTCCGCGCCCGATGCGCCGGAGGCCATGCGTGCGATCTTACCGAAATCAACATCCTCGGCAATCTTGACCTTGCGCGCGTGGACCTTGAGTATATCCTCCCTGCCCTTGAGGTCGGGAAGCTCAACGGGAACGCGGCGGTCGAAACGGCCGGGGCGAGTGAGCGCAGGGTCGAGCGATTCGGGGCGGTTGGTTGCCGCGAGTATTATTACGCCGTTATTGCCATCAAATCCGTCCATTTCGGTAAGAAGCTGGTTGAGCGTCTGCTCGCGCTCGTCGTTGCCGCCGAGCTGACCGTCACGCTTCTTGCCGATTGCATCTATCTCGTCGATAAAGACGATGCAGGGGGCTTTTTCCTTAGCCTGCCTGAACAGGTCGCGCACCTTGCTTGCGCCCATGCCGACAAACATTTCAACAAACTCAGAGCCCGACATCGAGAAAAACGGCACATTAGCCTCGCCCGCAACAGCCTTTGCAAGCATCGTTTTGCCCGTTCCCGGAGGGCCTACGAGCAGTATGCCCTTTGGCATGGATGCGCCGATCTCCTTGTATTTTGCCGGATCGTGCAGGTAATCGACTATTTCGGAGAGATTTTCCTTTGCCTCGTCCTCGCCGGCGACATCGGCAAATTTAATTCCCTCGGCGGATTTGACATAAACTCGCGCGTTTGATTTACCCATGTTGAACATCATGGAATTGCCGCCACCCATTTTATCCATCATCTTGCGCGACATAAACTGACCCAATGCCACAAATATGATGATCGGCAGGACCCAGCCAAGGATGCTGACAAGCGCTGAGGTCTGCTCTATCTCCTCGCCGGTGGTTGAAACATTTTTCTCAAGCAAGCGCGAGACGAGATCATTGTCCGGCACCATCGCCGTTTTGTAGATCTTGCCGCTTTTCTCATCGCCCTTGAACAGGATGCGGTTATTCTGCTCCTGGATCTCAACGGCGCTGACCTCGCCCTTATCAACCATATTGATAAAGGTATTATAGTCGACTTCCTTGATCTGATGTTCAGATATCCAAGGCATTGCCACAAAATTGAACACCAGCAGGAGGATTAGAGCTATAGTGTAGTAATAAACAAGCGGTTTTTTCGGTGATTTTACTTCGTTCATACGCCATACTCCTCAAAGACTATATATTGTGTACAGTTTAGCACTAATGTTAGTAATAGTTCACGAATTTTCTGTTAACGATTAGTACAATTACACCAAATTATTTACTTATTCTCAGTATGCGCTTTCTGATGCCGATTGGGTTTCTGACCATGTGCGCCGCACTCGGAATGATCCTCATGTGCATTTTTGCGTTCAGGCTTGACTCGTCCGACCCGAGGTCAAACTGGATAGAGCAGATAACGAACGCCATAGCGCAGATATGCATTTTCGCAGGTCTTATGCTCGTATAAAAACAACAAAGCCACCCCGTGGGGTGGCTTTATATTATTCTGCAAGCTCTGTAAGCGTATCGCCGGTTATGCGGTACACCGTCCAGTCGCTCATCGGCTGCGCGCCGAGGGATAGGTAGAAGTCGATGCTCGGCTTGTTCCAGTCAAGGCACCACCATTCCAGCCTGCCGCAGCCGCGCTCGACCGCGATGGATGCAAGCTTTTTAAGTATCGCCTTGCCGCAGCCCTTGCCGCGGTGCTCGGGCAGCACGAACAGATCCTCGAGATACAGTCCGGCTCTGCCGAGAAAGGTCGAAAAGTTGTGGAAAAACAGCGCAAAGCCGACCTCAACGCCGTCCTCGAGTGCGAATATGACCTCGGCTTTCTGCCTGTCAAATATCCATTCCTCGAGCGTTTTCTCGTCGGCAACCACCTCATCGAGCATTTTTTCGTAGTCGGCAAGCTGCTTTATGAAATGCAGGATAAGCGGCGTATCGGCTCGCTCGGCAAATCTGAATGTCAGCTTGCTCATTCGTCGCCCTCGCGGTAGCCGTTGGGATTGAGGCTCTGCCAGTGCCACGAGTCGCGGCACATATCCTCAAGGTCAAACTCCGCTGCCCAGCCGAGCTCGCGGCGGCTCTTTTCCGGCGAGCAGTAGCACACGGCGACATCGCCCGCGCGCCTGCCGATGACCTTGTATGGAACGCTCAGGCCGTTTGCCTTTTCAAAGGCGTGCACCATGTCGAGAACGCTGTAGCCCGTGCCGGTGCCGAGGTTGAAGATAAGCTCGCCCGAATGCTCCGCCATGTAAGCTATCGCGGCGACATGCCCCTTTGCAAGATCGACGACATGGATATAGTCGCGCACACCGGTACCGTCGGGAGTGTCGTAATCGTTGCCGAAAACGCGCAGGTACGGGAACTTGCCTATGGCGGTCTGAGAGATGTACGGCATGAGGTTGTTGGGAATGCCCTTGGGATCCTCACCGATAAGTCCGCTCGGGTGAGCGCCCACGGGGTTAAAATACCGCAGCAGCGCAACGCTCCAACTGCCGTCTGCCTTGACATAGTCGCGCAGTATCTGCTCGCACATGAACTTTGTCCAGCCGTAGGGGTTAGTGCACTGACCGGTGCGCGAGGTCTCGTAAAGCGGCATATCGTTATCGGACGAGTAAACCGTAGCTGAGGATGAGAAGATTATCTTGTTAACGCCGTGCGCGCGCATTGCCTCGCACAGGGTTATCGTAGAGCCGAGGTTGTTGTCGTAATATTCAAGCGGCATCTCCACCGACTCGCCGACCGCCTTGAGTCCGGCAAAGTGGATAACGCAGTCGATGCTGTGCTTATCAAATATCTCATCGAGCTTTTCGCGGTCGCGCACATCGGCTTTGTAGAAGGTAAGGCTCCTGCCGGTTATCTGCTCGATGCGCTCGGCGGCTTTCTCGCTGCTGTTAACGAGGTTGTCTATGACGACGACATCCATGCCCTGCTCAAGCAGCTCAACGCAGGTGTGGCTGCCGATATAGCCCATGCCGCCGGTAACTAAAACGGTCATATTCTTTCTCCTTTAAAGAAAATATCAGATTCATTCTATTCCAGACGAAACGAAAAGGCAAGCCGGAGACTTGCCTTTTACAGATTATTTACTTTTTGTGATAGAGCTTTTTCGCCTGATACTTCGGCTCGTAGGTGATGTTGACGCCGATCTTGGAAAACAGGTTCTCGTCAACGCGCGAAAGGATGACCGACGAGTGCGCCTCACAGCCGCGCAGCTTTCCGAGCTGGTCTATGGCAAGCTCGGCGAGCGGGTTTGTCACCGCGCATATCGAAAGCGCTATGAGCAGCTCGTCCGTGTGCAGACGGGGGTTATGGTTGCCGAGGTGCTCGACCTTGAGATGCTGTATGGGCTCAATAACGCCGGGCGCTATGAGCAGCAGCTCCTTGTTTATGCCCGCAAGCTTCTTGAGCGCGTTCATCAGGCATGCCGACGATGCGCCGAGCAGGGAGCTGGTTTTTCCGGTAACGATGGAGCCATCGGGAAGCTCAATGCTCACCGCCGGAGCGCCGGTCTCTGCCGCTCTCTCGTTTGCCGCGGCAACAACGGGGCGATCATCCGAGGAAAGCCCGATGGAGTTCATGATGAGCTCGATCTTGCGCACCTCCTCCACCGTGCCGAGCCCCTGACGCAGCGCGCAGGCGGCGGCGTAGTAGCGGCGGATTATCTCCTGCTTGGAGGCGTTGCGGCAAGCCTCGTCATCGACTATGCAGCAGCCCGCCATGTTAACGCCCATGTCCGTGGGGCTTTTGTAGGCGCTCTCGCCGTAAATGCGGGTGAGGATCGCGTTCAGAACGGGGAATATTTCAACATCGCGGTTGTAGTTGACCGTCGTTTTGCCGTAGGCTTCGAGATGGAACGGGTCTATCATGTTCACATCGTCAAGATCTGCGGTGGCTGCCTCGTAGGCGAGGTTTATCGGGTGCTTGAGCGGCACATTCCAGATAGGGAAGGTCTCAAACTTGGCGTAGCCGGCGTTTATGCCGCGCTCGTGCTCATGGTAGAGTTGGCTCAGGCAGGTTGCCATCTTGCCGCTGCCGGGACCGGGAGCGGTGACGACGACGAGGCTGCGCTCGGTCTCGATATAGTCGTTTTTGCCGAAGCCTTCCTCGGAAACGATGAGCTCGACATTGGAGGGGTAATCGGGGATTATGTAGTGGCGGTAGACCTTGATGCCGAGGGTCTCGAGCCGCTTCTGGAACAGCTCCGCCGCCGGCTGGCTGCGGTAGTGAGTTATAACGACGCTGCCGACGAAAAGTCCGATGCCGCGGAAAGCGTCGATAAGTCGCAGGGTGTCCTCGTCATAGGTTATGCCGAGGTCGCCGCGGCGCTTGTTTCGCTCAATGTCGTCGGCGGAAATGGCGATAACGATCTCCGCTTCGTCCTTCATTTTCAGCAGCATTTTCACCTTGCTGTCCGGCTCAAAGCCCGGCAGCACGCGCGAAGCATGGTAGTCGTCAAACAGCTTGCCGCCGAATTCGAGGTACAGCTTGCCGCCGAACTGAGCTATCCTGTCGCGTATGTTTCTCGACTGCTCGCGCATGTATTTTTCGTTGTCAAAGCCTATCGCATTCATAATAATTACCCCACTCATTCTGTATAAATCACAAGCTGAAATTATATACCGCGGGGCAGGTCGTTGTCAAACGCTTTCACACAGTTTTTCGCTCAGCCGGAACGACAGGGGAGCAACGACGATCATCTGTATCGGAAGCGCAATGGTGAAGTTATACGGCAGGTAGGTGAAGAAGTCGGCGATCGCCGCTGTGCCGCGCAGTCCGGAGACCGCAACGGAAAACACCGTCATGACTATGGTCATGAATATCACCATGCAGAGTTTAAAACAGCCATAATGCAGATCATTATAAAGCTCATTATCACGCTCAGTAAAACACCCTGTTTTTTGCTGTTTGGCATATAGTATCCTCCAAATAAATAAAAAAACGGACAGCAAATATCCCTGCCCGTCAGACATAAGGCAAGCGACATTTATTGTCCTGTGATGAGATTATACCAGCTTTTTCACGCGAATGTCATGGACATTTTGCCCAAATTTCAAGCTTGCGGCGAGGCGCTCATATGCGCAGCAGCGCAAGATTTTGACGGCACCCATGCCTCCCTTGTGTAAAGGGAGGTGGCTTGCCGCATAGCGGCAAGCCGGAGGGATTGTCTACCGAACTTTGCTGCGAAGTTCCGGCAACACCGTAGGGGCGAGCATTGCTCGCCCGCTGTGATGTTTTTGCCCGCACTTTCCGGTCGGGATACGGCGATCACCGTATCCGTAGGTGCGTAAAAACGCCGCTGAAAAAGCCGCTGCCAACAGGAGAAAGGCAGCGGCTTCTTCGGTTTTTGTTTCGGTGTACTGCGGATTGAGGAGCTCCGCAGCACGAAAACAAGCAAAGAAAAGAGAGATGGAAAGAAGAATCAAACGAATACTTGTTATTTATCTGACGATGTTATGATAGCACACCGCAGCGCGTTTGTAAAGGGGTAATTGCGAAATTTTTATCAATTTTATTTGAATTTTTTATGAAATCTCTTTTTTGATGCGGCTGATCGCGTTTTTTTCAAGGCGCGATACCTGCGCCTGGCTGATGCCGATCTCGCGCGCGACCTCCATTTGGGTGCGTCCCCTGTAGAATCTCAGGGAGAGTATGCGCTTTTCCCTGTCACTGAGGCGTGCCATCGCCTCGCCGAGTGCTATCTGCTCGAGCCAGTGCTCGTCCGTGTTCTTCGTGTCGCCTATCTGATCCATAACGCAGACGCTCTCGCCGCTGTCGCTGTAAACGGGCTCGTAGAGCGAAACGGGGTCGCATATCGCATCAAGCGCGAAAACGACCTCGGAGCGCTTTATACCCAGCTCCTTTGCGATCGCGTCCACATCCGGCTCGCGCCCGAGCTGCGCGGTGAGCCGCTCTTTTACCTGAAGCACGCGGTAAGCCGTATCGCGCACCGAGCGCGAGACCCTCACCGCGCCGTGGTCGCGCAGAAACCGGCGCAGCTCGCCGGAGATCATCGGCACGCCATATGTCGAAAACTGCACATTCTGCGTCAGGTCGAAGCAGTCTATCGCCTTTATAAGCCCGATGCAGCCCACCTGAAACAGGTCGTCCATGCTCTCGCCCCGTCCGGAAAACTTCTGTATCACCGACAAAACGAGCCGCAAATTTCCGCTGATGAGCTTTTCACGCGCCGCGTTATCGCCCGACTGCGCCTGAGCTATCAGCACTCTCATTTCGGCATTTTTGAGAAGCGGCAGCTTTGATGTGTTTACGCCGCACAGCTCAACCTTGCCTTGCATAGCATCACTCTCCTAAGTAATGCTATTATTTCCCGTATCTTTCCCGATTATCCCCACATAAGGCGCACGCACCACGCCGACGATAGAAACACCGCCAGATCCGCCATCAGCGCCGCGGGAACGGCATGACGCGTGTTTTTGATTTTCGCCGCACCGAAATAAACGGCGACGACATAAAGCGTTGTTTCGCTCGAGCCTATCATTACGGCAGCCGTGCGTCCGGCGAGGGAGTCGGCTCCGCTGCTGTTTATTATGTCGGTCGCGGCAGCGGTGGCAGCGCCGCCGCTTATAGGGCGCAGCAGCGCAAGCGGAACGGTTTCGGGCGGCACGCCTATGATGCTCATGACCGGCGCGAGCAGCCTTGTGAGCGCGTCGAGCGCGCCCGAGGCTCTGAGCATATACACAGCCGGAAAGAGGACGATAAGCGCCGGCAGCATATCCTTGAGCGTTATGAGCCCCTGCATGGCACCGCGGCACAGCGCGGGGAATATGTCAGCTTTTTTAAAAAGCGCGCATATGGCGACGCAAGCTATGACGAGCACCGCCGACAGCTCGAATATAACGCCCACTATGACCGCCTTTCCATTATGCGCGCCGCAATGAGCCCCACCGCGACGGAGATACCGGAGCTTATCCACACCGCGGGCAGTATGTCAAACGGGGCGGAGGCTCCGGCGGCACCGCGTATGGCGGCAATGGTCGTTGGCAGGAGCTGTATGGACGCGGTGTTAAGCACGACGAGCCTGCACAGCTCATCCGACGCAACGCCCGCAGGCGACATCCCCGCCATCTCCTGCGCTGCGCGGATGCCCATCGGCGTTGCGGCGTTGCCCAAGCCGAGCAGATTTGCGCTCACATTCGCCGAAAGCGGCTGCATGATGCTCTCGTGAGCCGCACTTTTGGGAAACAGCGACCCGAGCACGGGACGCAGAGCCCTGCTGAGCGCGTCGGCAAGCCCGCATTCGCGCATGAGCTCCATAACAGCGCACCACAGGCATATTGCTCCGCCGATGGCAAGGCACAGCTCAAATGCCGCCCTCGCGCCGTCAAATGCCGCCGATGCGACCTGCTGTGCCGTGCCGTTTGCGCAGCCGAAAAGTATCGAAACGACTATCATTGCCGTCCATATCGCTCCCATGAGCATGGGTATCCCTCCCGTCCAGCGTAAATGCTTGTATAAAATAACTAAAGCAAGTCGAAATATGACAGTTCAAATCAGATCTTTTGATAATATTGTAGATTTTTTGTTAATATCCGCTCAGGGTTATTGACAGAATGTGAAATTTTAGTATAATAACTGGTGTATTTTGTGGGATATAGGAAATTCGGTAAATCAATTTTGATGGAGGAAACTCGAATGAAATCCACAGGAATAGTAAGAAAAGTTGATGAGCTGGGCCGCATAGTTCTTCCCATCGAGCTGCGCCGTACCCTTGACATCGCCGAGAAGGATGCACTGGAGATCTTTGTAGAGGGAGATAACATCATTCTCCACAAGTATCATCCGTCCTGCATTTTCTGCGAGAGCACTAAGAACATCATCAACTACAAGGGTAAAAATGTCTGCCCCGAGTGTGTTAAGAAGCTCCAGAGCAAGATCTGATTGCCCGCCAATCGGAAACCGCCGACTTTCAGGTCGGCGGTTTTCTTTTCATGGACAGCCCGTCAGAGCAGGTACATAGCGCCCATTATGAGCAGAAGCTGCTTATCTCCGCTTTCCCGATACATGAGGTATAAAATGAGGATGAGCAGCAGATCCTCGCTCTCGAGCTCGCCGAGCTTTTTCGGCAGGTCGCCGAGTATCGGCAGCTTCGGCAGAGTCGGCTGACGCGGCGGAGGAGACGGAGGAGGGCGGTGCTGCGGCTTCGGCTGGGGCGCGGATGTGCGGCGGCTGTTATCCTCGACCCTCTCGGCGCGGCTGCCGTTGCCACGATAGAGATTATACGCCGCCATCGTCATCGCCTCCGAGTTGCCCCGCGGCAAGCTCGGCAATGCCTGCAAGCCGCGCAATGGTCATGGCTCTGTCCATTTTGCTGCGCCGCTTTTCCGAGAGAAACGGGCGCATCGCCTCAAGCAGCTTTTTGTCCCGCCCGCTTTCGCCGCCGCTGCCCGACAGCATACCGCTCAGCTTTTTCAGCAGGGAGGGGTCTATGTCCGGCTCGGGAGGAGGCGCGGTATCGTCTGCTCCGGACATGAGCGATTTCGCAAAGCCGGCAAACCGTTCCATCTCCTTAGGGTCGTTGAGCAGCTTATTCAGCTTATCTTCAAAATCGCTCACGGACATTCACCTCACTGCATCGCTTTTTTCAGGTTTTCGGCAAGCCGCTTGCCCTCTTCGGTGGAGAGAACACCGCGCAGTATGTCCTGAAGCGCCGCCATATCGCCGCTTTTTGCCGCCTTGCCGATCTTCTCGGCGTCCACCATGCGGCTCACGGCTTTTCCGTCGGCTGAATCGGCAAGCTGCCGGAGCTTATCGCTCTTGCCGCTCTGCTCAAGCCGGCGTCCCAGGTTCTCAAGATCTTTCATAGCTTATCACCCGCTGTCATTATATTCAGCCGGTCACGCAGGCTTTACAAATTTATTATCTCAGGAGGTCAAATATGAAGATCGCCGTTTTTTCGGACACGCACGGCTCGTCAAAGGGCATGATAGACGCCGTTGCCTCGTTCCGCCCCGACCAGATCATCCATCTCGGCGACGGTATGCGCGACGCGCAGGCGTTAGCCGAAAAATTTCCGTACATACCGGTGTGCTGCGTTGCGGGAAACTGCGACGACTGCCCCGAGCAGGAGGACTACAAGGTCATACGCTTGGGCGGGCTCACCGCGTTTCTCACCCACGGTCATCGCTATGGCGTCCGCGGCGGCAAGCTCGATGTGCTTTTGTATGCCGCGCAGTGCTGCGGCGCGCAGATCGCCATGTTCGGGCACACCCACAGAGCCGTATTTGACCAGATCGGCGGCATATTCGTATTAAATCCCGGCACTGCCGGAAAGCCGCCGAAAAAGACATGGGCAAAGCTCGAGATAAGCGGTGACGGGAATATCGACTGCCAAATATGCGATATTGATTGACAGTTTACAAAAAGGTGTAGAATATTCTATGCGGATGTACTATAATAAATGGCGATTTGCTCAAATACTTCCTACAGGAGAAATATTATGAAGAAAACGATAGCATTGGTTCTGGCGCTTATGATGCTGTGCACCTGCATGGCCGGTTGCGCGAAAACCGAAGAGGATACCGTTATGACGGTAAACGGAACAGCCGTTAGCTATGACGAGTATATGTTCTGGTTCGGTCAGGCGGTCAGCGAGCTCACGAAGCTTTATCAGCAGTATTCCGGCACGACCGTGGATTGGGACGGCAAGTTCCTGTTTGACACCGACATGACCAATGTCGATTGGTGCGTAAAGCGCGCTTCTCAGTCCGTCATCAGGCTGCACGCGATGGAGAGCAAGGCCGACGAGCTCGGCGTTAAGCTCACCGATGAGGAGAAGGACGCGATAGACGACGAGATCGCCCAGATAGAAAAGACCTATGTCACCGACAGCGACACCAACACCGATCTCAAGGCGGTTTTCGCAAGCTATAACTACACTCAGGACAGCTACATCACCCAGCGCACGCTCAACCAGATCTATAACGATCTTTTCGTAGAGCTCTACGGCGAGCAGGGCGAGAAGCTCGACGAGGAAAAGGCGCTGTCTTACGCCGAGGAGAATAACTATGTCACCTCCGCGCACATCCTCTTCTTAACGACTAAGGAGGTAACCGGCTCAGACGGCAAGACCACCAGCGAGGAGCTGCCTCAGTCCGAGAAGGACGAAAAGAAGGCAAAGGCCACCGAGATAGCAGCCGAGCTACAGGCGATAACGGACGATGCAAAGCGCTGGGAGCGCTTCAAGGAACTCATGGATGAGTACAGCGAGGACCCCGGCAAGGAGAGCTTCCCCGAGGGCTACTGCTTCAACTCCGGCATGGTCGAGGAATATGACACCGCCAGCCGCAATCTCAAGGAGTACGAGGTGTCCGGCGTCGTCGAGTCCTCCTTCGGCTACCATGTTATAATGCGCCTGCCGACTAAGGGCACCGACCTTGTATCGACCTACAACAGCAATTATCAGCAGATAACCGTGCCTCTGACCTACCTCGCCGCTCCTTCGGATTACGATGCTCAGATATCCGACTGGGCAGACGATGCAACGGTCAAGTACACTAGCCTTTACGATAAGATCGATTTTGCATCCTTCATAACCGACGATGGCTTCAACTTCGTCCCCTATGAGGATTACAAGGACAACAAGAATAAATAAACAACAAAAACCGACCCCATGCACCGCGCCAGAATATACGGACAGCACAAAAAAGCCCCCCTATGTAGTACTTCTATTTTCCTACATAGGGGGTGTTTTGTCTATTGTCCGTTTTTGCGGTTCGGTGCACCAGAGTAGGGCTTTTTAGTGGCGTTTTTTCAGAGGCGCATTGACGCAGACATCTATACGCATACCTCTGGTGTCCCGACCGACATCTGCCGGCAAAACCAAAGCGCTCACGCGCCCCGTCGGTACGCCCTTGGCTGCCCCTCAAGGGGAAGGCTTTTTTACGCACTTAGCAATATGCATATCACAGCCTCACTTCGTTTCGAGCTTAACAGTTCCGGAGGAGCTTGCGTTATCGCCGTAGACATATTTTACGGTGAGCTCGCCGGTGCTTTCGTCCTGAACACATTCGGTGACGGTTATGGTGAGCGCCGAGCAGTCTATCTCCTTTTCAAAGCGGTAGCCGTCGGCATTAAAAATATCGCACACCACCATGCGGTGACCGCTGGCATAGTCGTTATACGCAACGAGGGTGCCGTTGTCCCAGAAGGCATTGAAAAACGACTCGGACACCAGTCCCTTTGTTACATCGTAGTATCGGCAGAAGCTCCTGTCGTCGGTGTAAAACCTTATCCCGATAAGATCGTCGTTTATAACGGCAACTCTCGGCTGATGCGCGCACATTGCGCTCTCAAGCTCCTTGCCGTCCTTGCTCGTGACCGTGTAGACATATTTCGTAACGCCGTTTGAGCGCTCCTGTGTTATCTTGAAGTTCTCGCCGGAGGAGACGATCGTCTCGCTCGGAGCGGGAGTGGGCGCAGGCTCGTCGGCTGTGCAGCCGGCAAGCAGCGTAAGGGAGAGTATGAGCGCCGCGATGATTCGTTTTTTCATGGCTTTTTCCTTTCGTATCGAAGAAAACGGTATTCTATGCCGTCCTCGTTCATGAGCTCGCTCTCGTCGGCTATAAGCCAGTTTTCATCCGCGTCGAGGTCGGCAAAATAGCTGTCCGACTGCGGGCAGCAATATATTTTTGTCACGAAAACGCGGTCGATATACGGCATGAGCATTTTAAAAACGCTCTCGCCGCCGAGTACCATTGCGTTATCTCCGCCGAGACTCAGCACCTCGCCGGCATCATGCGCAACGAGCGCGCCGTCTATGGTCATATTCTGACGGGTAAGGATGATATTCGTCCTGTTTTTGAGCGGTCTGCCGTTAGGAAAATCGGCGAGGGTCTTTCTGCCGGCAATGACCGTTCTGCCGCGGGTCAGGTCTATGAAATGCCGCCGGTCAGCCTTTAAAACTACCGGCTGGGTACCGCCAGCGCCGATGCCCCAATCGGAGTACACTGCAACTATTGCATCCATGGCGCACCTTCTCATACCGCGACCGGAATTTTCTCCGTGAACTCGGAATACTCATAGCCCTCGACCTTGAAGCTGTCGCGGGTGAATTTATAAAAATCGTCCACCGTCGGGTCTATTATGAACTCCGGCGCCTTTTTTGGCTCGTTTGCAATGATCTTCTCTATGAGCGGGACATGGCGGTCGTATATGTGCGCATCGGCAATGACATGGATAAGCTCGCCTGCGCGCAGTCCGCTGACGGCGGCGAACATATGCGTGAGCACCGCATACTGCACCACATTCCAGTTATTCGCCGCGAGCATATCCTGCGAGCGCTGGTTGAGTATGGCGTTCAGCTTATCTCCGCTGACATTGAATGTCATGGAATATGCGCAGGGGTACAGCGCCATCTCGCTGAGGTCGGCGTGGTTATATATGTTCGTCATTATCCGGCGCGAGGCGGGATTGTGCTTGAGGTCCCACAAAACGCGGTCGACCTGATCCATATCGCCCTCGGGGTAATGGTGCTTAACGCCGAGCTGGTAGCCGTATGCCTTGCCTATGGAGCCCGTCTCATCCGCCCACGCGTCCCAAACGCGGGTGCGAAGCTCGTTTACATTGTTGCTCTTTGCCTGCCATATCCACAGAAGCTCGTCTATGGCAGACTTCCAGTAAGTCCTGCGCAGCGTCAGTATGGGAAACTCCTCTGACAGGTCATAGCGGTTTACTATGCCGAATTTTTTCACCGTGTGCGCGGGAGCGCCGTCCTCCCAGCGGGGGCGCACCTCGCGCTCGGTGTCCCAAACTCCGTTTTGGAGTATATCCTTACAATTGGCTATGAATATCTCGTCAGCTCTGCTCATGCCGCACCTCCTTGTCTATAAAACTTTATTATTTTATCATCTCACCGACTTTTCTGCAACAGCATAGTATGAATTGTTTTGGGAGGTGACAGGATGAAAATACTTGTATGCGGCGGCGACGAGCGCTTTGTGCTGCTCTCGGAGCTGCTGCAAAAAAGCGGGCACGAGGTCAAATGCTATGCGCTCTCCCGCGCGCAGCTTCCGGCGGGCTGTGTGAGAGCCGATGCGCCGGTTAGCGCCGATGCCGTCATACTGCCCGTTCCGGCGGAGGATGCCCGCGGCATGCTGAACGCTCCGTTTGAGCAGAGCCCATGCCGGATAGAAGGTATACTCGAGCGCGCGGGAGATGCCGTTATCATCGGCGGCAAGCTCAGCGCCCGCCTGCGTAAGGCAGCCGAGGAAAGGGGGCAGCAGGTGTTTGACTATATGCAGTCGCCCGCGCTCGTTGCCGAAAATGCCTCGATAACCGCCGAGGGCGCCATAAGCCAGCTCATGGGCAGGACCCGCGCGGCGCTGTGCGATATGCGCGTGCTCGTGATCGGCTGGGGACGCATCGGAAAGCTCCTCATGCGCAAGCTCGGTGCGCTTTGTCCGTCGGTGTACCTCATGTCGGCAAATCCCGCGTCGCGGGCTCTGGCGGGAGCTCTCGGACACCGTGCGATAGCGCCGAACTGCGATACTCAGCTTTTAAAGAGCTTTGACGCCGTTATAAACACCGCTCCCGCGCCGGTGATCTCCGATCTGTGCGCCCTGCGCGAGGGCTGCATCCTGCTCGAGCTTGCGTCGGCGCCCGGCGGAGTGGACATGGAGAAGGCGGCAGAGGCGGGGCTTGAGGGCATTGCTTCGCGCGGCCTGCCGGGGCGGTATGCGCCCGAGAGCGCGGCTGCGGCGATATTCCGCGCCGTTGAGGACATATTGAAGGAGGTATCCGAGCATGAGTAGACCAAGGATCGGCATAGCCCTTTGCGGCTCCTACTGCACATACGAAAAGCTGTTTGCGCAGCTTAATGCCCTTGCGGATAAATACGAGCTCGTTCCGATAATGAGCGAGACCGCCGCCGCGACGGATTCGCGCTTCGGCACCGCCGAGGAGTTCAAAAAGCGCCTGACCTCCGTGTGCGGCACGGCGCCCGTAACCACCATTGCCGATGCCGAGCCGCTTGGTCCGGCAAAGCCGATGGAGGCGCTCGTGATAGCACCGTGCACCGGCAACACCATGGCAAAATTAAACCACGGTGTGACCGACACCGCCGTGACCATGGCGGCAAAGGCGCACCTGAGAAACGGCAAGCCGCTTGTAATCGCGTTTTCCACAAACGACGGGCTGTCGGGCTCGGCTGCGAATATAGCGGGGCTTCTAAATCGCAAAAATGTCTATTTTGTACCGTTTCGGCAGGATGACTGTGTGAAAAAGCCGTGCTCGCTCGCGTCGGATTTCTCGCTCATCGACGAGACCCTGCAATCCGCCCTCCTCGGCAAGCAGCTACAGCCGATCCTCTTGTAGGGTGATGCACCCGTTGGCTCCCTTGCGTAAAGGGAGCTGTCAGGCTTTAGCCTGACTGAGGGATCGCCTTTTCAGAGGCGTTTCTCTGCACCTTAATCTTCTCGCTTATTTGCGACTGAAGTATTCCTCAATGGCAGCACGAGCAGCGCAGCGGACATTTCTTCTCGCCTGTGTGAGGTAGGTATGCCGCATATATGCGTATAATTTCGGGGTATATCCCGTGAGATGGTGCTTACATTGTGCTCGCAGATGCGCTTAACAGCATAGTTTGATTCTACTAAAAATAAAAAAGCACTCTGTTTTTCACAGAGTGCTTTTTACTGCTAATATGGGCTTATACAAAATCGACATTTGCCGCGAGGGAGATCTTCTCGGCGACGATGCTGTCATTTTTTCCGGTGATGAGCGCATCGCAGTCGCGCAGATTGACTATCCGCGCTATCGAGCGCTTGCCGAGCTTTGTTGAATCGCACAGGACATACCGGTGCTTTGCGTTTTTCAAAACGGCGCTCTCGACCGCGGCAACGGCAATGTTGTCGCTGTACACCTCGCCGGTATCGTCGATGGCATCGCAGCTTATAAACGCATAGTCAACGCAGATACCGTTAAAAAAGTTAAAAGCCTCGTTTCCGATTATCGTTCCCGTCGCGCTTCTTATAATGCCGCCGCAGATGTGCACATCGAGTGAGGCGCAGCGAGCGAGAAACTCGGCGGCCTGCATTGAGTTTGTATATATCGTCGCGTGCTCAATGTCGTCAAGGAGATTGCTCAGAGCATAAACGCTTGTGCCGCTGCCCAGCGATATTGTGTCGCCCTCGTGCACGAGCTGCCTTGCGCGCGTGGCGATGCGGCGTTTTTCGGAAACGCTTTTGTGCAGTTTGCTGTCAAAGGTCTCGTCCGGAAAGCGGTTTGCGGACATAACTCCGCCGTAGGTACGGATTATCAGCTTGCGCTCCTGCATATCGGCAAGCTGCTTTCGCAGCGTCGATACCGAAACGCCGAGCTGTTCGCTCAGGGCGTTCACCGACATCTCGCCCCTGCTCTCGAGAATACTGATTATTTTCTGCTCACGAATGCTGGTCTTCAAGTTTATCACCTCTGTAAAAAGTCCGAAATTCGTGTTCTGCTCAATCTGTGTTAAAGAATAAATTAAGTATATGACGCGGGCGTAGAAAAATAAAGAGTTTTTTTGTGAAAAGTCAATAATTTTTTTGAAAGAACGCGCTCAAAACCAAATTCGTTTTGCGCGAAACGCGCGATTTAATGGATAAGTCCCAATTCGCGCATTTTAGGGGGCATTCCGACGGTTGACTTAAATGAAAATATCTACTATTTTATTGTTGCTGACAATGACCGCGCGGAAGAAAACTATACAGTTTTAACTGCATTAGTATAGCATACTTCTACAGTTTAAATCAATACTTTTATTAAGGAGCGAAAGAAAATGAGACCTGAGATCATAATAATGCTGACACACCATGATGTAACGGTGAAGGACGCTGGCGAAGTGTTCGAGCAGTGTAAGGATCTGCCGGTAAAGTACTGGGGCTTTAAGAATGTCG
>SFLE01000036.1 GCA_004553495.1 Clostridiales bacterium
GGGGTTCGAATCCCTCTTGGCGTGCCAAAATAAAAATATGGTGGGTATAGCTCAGCTGGTTAGAGCACCGGATTGTGGTTCCGGGTGTCGAGGGTTCGAGTCCCTTTACCCACCCCACAAGTCACAGAGGCCGGACAAAAGCCCGGTCTCTGTGTACAATAGAATAGATATAGATGGTGGGATGTAGTGTAATGGTAACACCTCAGACTTTGACTCTGATATAGTGGGTTCGAGTCCCGCCATCCCAGCCAGACATGCCCCAGTAGCTCAGTAGGCAGAGCACCTGCCTTTTAAGCAGGGTGTCCGGGGTTCGAATCCCCGCTGGAGCACCAAAGAAGAAAGACGGTCAAAAAGACCGTCTTTTTTCTTTTCTGATTTTTGCACGAGAACCCCGGACACGATAGCGAAATCGGCGGTTGCCGCTTCCGGCGGCGAGCCGATAGCTAATTCAAATCAAAGCTTTTCGCGCGTAAGCGCGCCAAAAGCCGGGGTTCGAATCCCCGCTGGAGCACCAAGAAAAGCTCTGAAATCTCAACGGTTTCGGGACTTTTTCTTTTTATTGGCATTCCATAAATTAGCCTAAAACGGGCTGATTTATGTTGCACCTGTTGCACCTAAAAGAAGCAGATAGCCCACTGAAAAACGCCTAAATTTTTTTGCTCACCCGAGCGCTCGGATGCGTTCCGCCGTTTTGGCGAACTGCCCGGCACGGTCAAAGTGAGCGTAGACTCGCATGGTTAAATCCGGCGTGGCATGACCGGCAAAAGCAGAATTAAAAGCATATCCTCGGCATCGTTCATCTGTTTGGTCTGTGGACTGCTTTGGGAATATGCGCTCCCTTTGCTGTTCAGGCGCGGAACAAGTGACTTTGGAGATATCGTATCGTACATCCTCGGCGGTATTTCATACGCACTCATATTCCATATACACAATAAACATCGTTTTATGCGCAGCTGCTACACAATAAAAAGCTGAACGGGAGGCAAATGCCTCCCGTTCAAACATATCAAAAAAGAAATGCTTTTTGATACACCGAAGCCGGCCGAAAAGCCGGCTTCAATTCAGTCTATGCCTTTTTGCTCACCCTGCTTGAAGCAGGATTCGTCGTTTTCCCAGCCCTTATCGACGAGCCAGTAGTGATACTCCTCGTCGGCAGCCTTGAGCTCTTCCTCGGTGAGTGCAACATCGCGGCTGCGCTCGCGCTTGAGCTGGCGCTCGTAATTATACAGGTCCATGAGCGTGAAGCCCAGACCCATCTCCTCGGCGATAGGGATCAGCACATCCTCGACGACCGATTCGCGTATCTCCAGCGAGCCGGGATACATCATCTCGGCCTGCTCGACCTTTGCGCGCAACTCGGGGTCGCTGTCGTACTGCTGCAAAAACTTTATGACGTTAAGATTGAGATTCAATGCGTTTCTCCTTTCAGCACAGGCGGAAGCCGGCAGGGATGTTATCGTCGAGCATCAGCAGGTGCAGCTGTTCCTTGCCGTCGTGCTCGTGCACGGCGGAGATGAGCATGCCGCAGGAGTCCTCGCCCATCATCTTGCGGTTGGGCAGGTTGAGGATGGCGACGACGGTCTTGCCGACGAGCTGCTCCGGCTCGTAGAACTCGTGGATGCCGGAGAGGATCTGGCGCGGAGTGCCGGTACCGTCATCGAGCTTGAACTTCAGAAGCTTCTTGCTCTTTTTCACGGCCTCACAGGAGAGGACTTTGCACACGCGCATATCGCACTTTGAAAAATCGTCGATGGTGACTTCCGGCTCGATGGGGTCAAACTTCGGTGCTGCCGGAGCGTTCATCTTCTCAAGCTCGGCAAGAGCCTTTTCCATATCCAGACGGGGGAAGAGCGTTTCGCCCTTGTGGACGGTGACGTCTGCCGGCAGGGCGCCGAAAACGGCGGCGCTGTCCCAGCTTGAGCACTTCTCGCATGCGCCGATCTGCGCAAATGCCTTGTCGCAGCTTTCGGGAATGAAGGGCTTGAGCATGATGAGGCTTATGCGCAGGCACTCGAGCAGATTATACAGAACGCTTGCAAGGCGAGCTTTTTTGCTCTCGTCCTTGGCAAGCTGCCAGGGAGCTGTTTCGTCGATGTATTTGTTTGCGCGCTGGATGAGCTTGAAAACCTCCTCGAGCGCGAGGTGGAGCTGGAACTTGTCCATCTGCTGCTCGTACTTATCGCGGCTCGTGCGCGCAAGCTCTTTAAGCTCGTCGTCAAGGGCGTCGGCCTCGCGCTCGGCGGGCAGGGTGCCGCCGAAGTACTTTTCGACCATTGCGGTCGTGCGCGAAACGAGGTTGCCCAAATCGTTTGCAAGGTCGGTGTTTATGGTGGAGATGAGCAGCTCGTTGGAGAAGTTGCCGTCCGAGCCGAAGGGGAAGGTGCGCAGAAGGAAGAATCTGAGCGCGTCAACGCCGAACATGTCGGCAAGCCTGTACGGGTCAACGACGTTGCCCTTTGACTTGCTCATCTTGCCGCCGTCGATGACCAGCCAGCCGTGGCCGTAGACCTTCTTGGGCAGGGGCATTTCCATGCTCATGAGCATTGCAGGCCATATGATCGAGTGGAAGCGGACGATCTCCTTGCCGACGATGTGAACGTCGGCCGGCCAGAACTTGTCGTAATCGTCGTATTTATCGTTTAAGAAGCCGAGCGCGGAGGTGTAGTTAAACAGAGCATCGACCCAGACGTACACGACGTGGCCGGGGTCAAAATCGACAGGGATGCCCCAGGTGAAGCTCGTGCGCGAAACGCACAGATCCTCAAGGCCGGGCTTGATGAAGTTATTTATCATCTCGTTTACGCGCGAGGCAGGCTCAAGGAAGGTGCCGCTCTCGAGCAGCTCCTGCACGGGCTTTGCGTATTTGCTAAGACGGAAGAAGTAGGCCTCCTCCTCGGCGTAGTGGACCTCGCGGCCGCAGTCGGGGCATTTGCCGTCCTTGAGCTGGCTCTCGGTCCAGAAGCTTTCGCAGGGCGTGCAGTACATGCCCTTATACGCACCCTTGTAGATATCGCCCTTGTCGTACATCTTCTTGAAGATGCGCTGGACGGCCTGAACGTGATAGTCGTCGGTCGTGCGGATGAAGCGGTCGTTGGATATGTTCATGAGCTTCCACAGATCGGTGATGCCGCCGGGGCCCTCGACGATCTTATCAACAAATTCCTTGGGCGTAAGGCCGGCGGCCTTTGCCTTTTCCTCTATCTTCTGGCCGTGCTCGTCGGTGCCGGTCAGAAACATGACGTCGTAGCCGCACATTCTCTTATAACGCGCGATGGCGTCGGTCGCCACGGTGCAGTAGGTGTGGCCTATGTGCAGCTTATCCGAGGGGTAGTAGATCGGTGTTGTGATATAAAACTTTCCCTTTTCCATTGTGTGTTTCTCCATTCGTTTAAGGATCAGCGCTTGCTGTTTCTGACGGCGCCGGGCTTTCGGCCGGGGCCGGGGTTTGCGACGGTGTCGGCCACTGTATATTCTCGGGGTGATAGTGGTAGTAGCTGTTTGCCTCTTTGTTTCGGCTTATCAGGTTGCCGTCTTTATCGTAAACGCAGCGGTAGGTCACGGCCTTTGTGCCTATCGCAACGCTCGGATACGTTGTATCATACACCGTCCACGCCGAATAGTCCATCTTAACATAGCTTCCGTCGGTGTCGGTGCCCCAAATTTCTATCGTGAGCTGGCGGTTTTCGCATTTGGTCACGATCTTTATCGGGAATTCGCGGTTGTTTTTGAATTTGAACTCCGGGCCGCCCCAGCTGACCGTTGCGTCCATGCCCCAGGGGACATAGGAAACGGCAAATCCGTGCTCGTCGCGCGCGACGATCTCAAGATTTGCGTACAGCGCCGCGCAGTAGAGCGTCGATGAGGTCTGGCATATGCCGCCGCCTATCTCCTGCACCACCTTGCCGCCGGCGTATGCTCCGGCAGATTTGAAGCCTGCCTCGGCCGTGCGCTTGCCGACAACGGTGTTGTACGAAAACGTTTCGCCCGGAGCGAGGATATATCCGTTTATCTTTTTGGCCGAAAGCTCAACGTTCGTTGCGCGGTTCGAGTTGCTCGAGGCATAGCCCGTCGTCTGCGAGCCGAGCTTGTCGGCAAAGAGCATCTTATCAAGCTGCTCCTGCGTATATTTCGGCTGCGTCACGGTGAGCGGTATCTTCACCGTTGCGCCGTTTTCGGCCTTATCCCAAAGCTCCCGAGCCTTTTTCGCGTCAAACTCAATGCCGACGCGGCTCTCGGTAGCCTTCTGCGTTTCGGGGTCGTATTTTGCGTCGAGCGCCTCGGCGCATATCTCCTCGTGCAGCTTGTCAAAGTCCGGCGCTTCGGCATTTTCGCCGGAGGCCTCGTATCGGACGGCATCGCTTCCGTCGGAAAATGCATTTATAATGCTCTCGCAGAGCTTATCGGCGTCGATATCCTTCGTTGACAGGCCCTTTATCATTTTCAGGGTCTGGCTTTCCTCATCGACCTCGTAGCCCTTGCCCATGTGCTCGTTATAATCGGCAAGCGCCTTGTCCACCGCCGCGCGAACGCCGTCGGTGCTCGCCGAGGCGAGGATCTCGGCATCGCTCACGCTGCCGGTGATGCTCTTAAAATAGCACACAAGGTCGCCGAAAACATTTCCCGAGTGGCCGTAGTCAAACGCCGCCTGTGCGGCCTGCGCACAGCTCATCGCCATCCCGGCCTGCTCGGCCGATACGGCAAACTCAAAATCGCCCGGGAGCGTAACCTCAACGCTGCCGCCGGCAAAGTCGCAGCCGGCTTTTTCAAGCGCGGCGGTCGCCTCGCTTACCGTCATGTCTCCTATGCTCACTCCGCCGAGCGTCATGCCGGGGTGGATCTTATCCGAATGCCCGGCGAGGTATCCGCCGCCGAGGGCGGCCGCTGCGAGCAAAACGCAGACTACAGCTATTATCAGGACGGCCTTTTTAGCGCCGCCCGAACGTTTCGGCTTTTTCTCGGGTTTGGTCTTTTCAGACTCTTTTGCGGCTTCGTGCTTGCCTCTTGCCATGCCGTCCCTCCTTTTATCAGTTCAGCTTATCCTTATACACCGAGGTGAAGCGCTCGTACTCGCCCTGCGGAAGCTCCTGCTTCTTTTCCTGGCGGAATGCGTCGCGCATCCACGGGTTGTTCTCGACCTTTGCGCCCGTCTGAGCCTCCAGAACGGCGTTTATGAGCACGTTTGAGATCAAAAAGCCGGCCGGGGTGAGGTGCCAGCGCTCGCCGTCGCGCTCTGCCCAGCCCTTGCGCTCGAACAGCTCGAAGGTCTCCTCTATCGGCTCCCAGTCGCTGCGGTATATTCGATGGTATTCCTTTTCGGATATGCCGTGGGTCGTGCGCATGCCGAGCATGAGGTATTCCGTGGCCTTCTGGATGGGAACTATCTGCTCGTACTCGTCGATTATCATGCTGTCGCCCACAACGGCGGAAACATACCTGTCAAGATCGCGCACATAGCTGTATCTCACGCCGCCGGCGCACGAGTGCGCGCCAGGGCCGAAGCCCATATAGTCTCCCAGCTGCCAATACTTCAAATTATGCCGCGATTCGTAGCCGGGTATGGCGAAGTTCGATATCTCGTACTGCTTCAGGCCGTAGTGCGCCAGCGTATCGACCGTGTACAGGTACATGTCGGCCTGCTCGTCCTCGTCCGGGATGAGCGGCGAGCCGAGGTAACTGCGATACATCGGCGTTCCCTCCTCGAGCTTCAGGCCGTAGCACGAAAGGTGCTCCGGGTGCAGCTCAAGCGCTCGCGAGAGCGTGTCGGCCCAGTCGCCGCGCGTCTGGCTCGGCAGGCCGTATATAAGGTCAAGGCTCACGTTCTCGAACCCGGCCTCGCGCGCCGTGTCAACGGCTATCTCCGCCTGGCGGAAGTTGTGCCGCCGGCCGATGATCTTCAATATGTCGTTGTTTGCCGACTGCACGCCGATCGACAGGCGGTTCACGCCCTCCGAGCGCAGGAGCTTGAGCTCCTCGAGCTTCGTCGTGTCGGGGTTTACCTCGACCGTTATCTCAGAGTCGAGGCGCACATTGCCGATGCGCTTTAGCTCGTCGAGGATCTCGACGATGCGCTTTGCGCCGTAGCAGCTCGGCGTTCCGCCGCCGATATAAATACTGTCGATCTCATAGCTCTCTATCGCTTCGGCCGACTCGCTTATGTGCGACAGCAGCGCCGACTGATAGTCGGGCATGCGCTGCTTGCCGCCGGCGATCGAGTAGAAATCGCAGTAGCTGCATTTTGAAACGCAAAACGGTATGTGAATGTAAATTCCAAGTCTATCTCTCATACTTTTAATAGCGCTTTAGCGCTGTACCTATACATTTATTGCGTGAACCCGGTTCGAGGCTGCGGTGGAAACCGTATCGTTTCGCATCCCGGGAGATTGTGCTATATTGGTGCAAAATCTTGTTTGCACCCTATTGTATTCCCCTTGAGGGGAAGGTGTCGCTTGCGACGGATGAGGTGTTATTATATCTGCGGCGTTAGCCGCCACATTTTTTAGTGGCGCTTTTTTAGAGGCGCATTTTTAGAGGCGCATTTACAATGTACCGATACGTTTTTTGCGGTTGCCCGACCGGAAACTACCGGCAAAACCGTTACAAGCGGAACAGCAAGCCTGTTCCCTACAAGGGTGCGGAGCAAAACTCAGCATCGCACTAACGCAGTGCGTGGCAACCACGGTTTCCACCAATGTCCCGAACCGGGCAACCAGAGATCACCGTATCGGTAGGTGCATCAGATCGCCACTAAAAAAGACTGCAGACGAGGTCGGCGTAGGCGGTGGGGTCTTCGATCTCGACGCCGGCGATCAGCTCGGACTGAGCGTAGAGGATCTTCGACAGGGCGGCAGCCTTGTCCTTATCGCCGTCGTCGTAAGCCTTCTTTATGGCAAGGCAGGCGGCGTGCTTGCCGTTAAGCTCGAGCACGCGGTCGGCGCGCAGCTTGCGCATCTCCTCGCTCGGGCCGTTGCGGAAGTATTTTTCCATCTCGAGCGTGAAGCCGCCGGTCGAGGTCAGGCAGCATGCCGACGAAACGAGCTTGCTCGAAAGCGTTACCTGCTTGAGCTTCTCATCGCCGATGCTGTCGCGGATGAAGTCGAGCAGCTCCTTGTTCTCGACGACCTTCTCCTCGGCTGCCTTCTTTTCCTCGTCGGTCTGGAAGCCGAGATCCTCGGTGAGGATGTTGACAAAGCCCTTGCCCTCGTACATGCGAAGCTGCTGGAGCACGGTCTCGTCGATTGGGTGGTCGAGATAGAGTATCTCATAGCCGCGCGAGCGGACCTCCTCGCACTGCGGCAGAGCCATTGCGTGCTTTACGGTGTCGGCCGAGGCGTAGTAGATCGCCTTCTGGCTCTCGGGCATTGCGTCAACGTATTCCTTGAGCGAGCGCATCGAATCCTCGGAGGTGTAGAAGATCAGCAGGTCCTTGAGGAAATCGGTGAAGCGGCCGTACTCGTCGCAGACGCCGCACTTGATGTGGATGCCGAAGTTTTTCCAGAACGTTTCGTACTTCGGGCGATCGTCGCGCATCATTTTTTCAAGCTCGGCCTTGATCTTCTTTTCGAGGTTCTGGCCGATGACCTTGAGCTGGCGATTGTGCTGCAATATCTCGCGCGAGATGTTCAGGCTCAGGTCGGGCGAATCGACGACGCCGCGCGCGAACTCGAAATAGTCGTGCAGCAGCTTGTCGCAGTCCTCCATAATGAGCACGCCGTTGCAGTAGAGCTTGACGCCCTTCTTCGCTGCGCCGGAAATGCCGTTGTCGATATCCTTGCCGGGTATGAACAGCAGCGCCTTGTAGGACACAACACCCTCGGCGTTTATGCGCAGGACCGCTGCCGGATCGGTCTGATCGCGGTTTGTTTCCTTGTACCACGCGACGCACTCATCGTCGGTGACCTCGGTCTTGGCGCGCTGCCAGATCGGCACCATGGAGTTGACCGTTTCGGGAGCGGTGACGTTGACGGTGTGCATGATGGGCTTGCCGTCCTTGTCCTCCTCGCCGGTGGGCTGCTGCTCCTGGTGGGTGATGTCCATGACGATCGGCCAGCGGACATAGTCGGAATACTTCTTGACCAGCGCCTTGAGCTTCCATATCTCAAGGTACGAGCCGTAGATCTCCTCGTCGGTGTCCTCTTTTATGTGCATGATGACGTCCGTGCCGGGTTTGAACTTGTCGCACTCGGTGACGGTGTAGCCGTCGGCGCCGGTGCTTTCCCACTTGACGCCCTTTTCCTCGCCGTACTTCTTCGTGATGACGGTGACCTTGTCGGAAACCATGAACGCGGAATAGAAGCCGACGCCGAACTGACCGATGATGGATATGTCGTCTTTCTCCGCCTCTTCGGCGCTCATGTCGTTTTTGAAATTATAAGATCCGCTCTTTGCGATGACGCCGAGGTTCTTCTCGGCCTCTTCCTGGCTCATGCCGATGCCGTTATCGGACACGGTGATCGTGCGTGCGTCCTTGTCAACGGTGATGCGGATGCGGTAATCGGACCTTTCAAGGCCGACCTTGTCATCCGTCAGCGAGATGTAGCAGAGCTTGTCTATCGCATCGGATGCGTTGGAGATAATCTCTCTGAGGAATATCTCCTTGTTGGTGTAGATCGAGTTGATCATGAGGTCAAGCAGACGCTTGCTCTCAGCTTTGAATTGTTTTTTACCCATGTTCAAAACCTCCGTTTACCTTACGGCTGCCCTTGCCTCCAAGGGCAAATTATAATACCTTATTATATCACATTCTCTCCACAATTCAATATTTTTAGAGGCGAATTACTGCACCTACGGATACGGTTATTGCGGTTGCCCGGTTCGGGACATTGGTGGAAACCGGGCGGCTTCGCAGCTGAGAGCTGATAGCTAATAGCAGTTAGCCATTGTGTGTGCTAAAGCGCACGGATTTAATTCAACCCCTCGGCAGCAAAGCTGCCTGCTCCCCTTGACAGGTGAGCCAATGTGGTGCGGCGCAAAATTCAGCGCCGTACTAACAGGGCGCGAAACGCTATGGTTTGTTCAGTTGTTTCCGGTCGGGCAACCGCAATCACTGTATCCGTAGGTGCAGTAATGCGCCACTAATTGTCTTCCCCTTGCGGAGCTTGAGGGGAAGATACCGCTTGCGGCAGATGAGGTGTAAATAAGTCCGCGCCGTAGGCGCTACCTTGTTGACATATGTATCGGTTTTGCCTGTACCCACCGGTCGGGATACCAGAGATAAATGTATTGGTAGGCGCCCCAATTCGCCTCTAAAAAACCTTGACGAATGAGGGGTTATATGGTATATTAATGATTACCTGTCGGACGAGAGGTCTTTTTTCGTGCGCTTATTTGGGCGCAGGCAGGGATCCGGGTTCCCATACAGGGAGGCAAATGTCCGCACCGTAACGCGGATAAATAAAATAGGAGGTGCCGAAAAGTATGGCTGACAACAGAGTCAAAATCACACTTAGATGTGATGAGTGCAAGCAGAGGAACTACAACACTGTCAAGAACAAGAAGAATACTTCCGAAAAGCTTGAGAGAAGCAAGTATTGCCCTTTCTGCAGAAAGCACACCAAGCACGTAGAAACCAAGTAACTTTCTGAAAGGATGAGTGTAAAAAATGGCTGAAGAGAAGAAAAAAGCTGCTCCTGTCAAGAACACCAACGCCGTTAAGAAGGAAGAGAAAAAGCTTGGTTTTTTCCAGCGCATCGGAAAATGGTTCCGCGAGCTTAAAAGCGAGCTGAAGAAGGTCGTATGGCCTACCCCGAAGCAGCTTGCGACCAACACCGGTGTCGCACTTTTCGTTATGGCGCTTGCCGCCGTCGTCCTTTGGGGATTTGACGAGCTGGCGGGTCTGGTCGTTAACGTCATCTTTGAGCTGGCGGGTTAGTGGCCATGGCAGAGGACGCAAAATGGTATGTGATCCATACCTATTCCGGTTATGAAAACGCAGTTGCGGCAGCGATAATGAAGGCTGCCGAAAACCGCAGGATGCAGGATCTGATCCAGGAGGTCAACATCCCCATGGAGACCGTGACCGAGATCACCGACGGCGGCGAGAAGACCGTCGAGCGCAAGGTGTTCCCCGGCTACGTTCTGTGCAAGATGGTGCTGACCGATGACAGCTGGCATCTTATCCACAACGTCCGCGGCGCAACCGGCTTCGTCGGAGCAGGCGGCAAGGCCGTTCCGCTTACGGAGCAGGAAATATATGATCTCGGCGTCGAGCGTCACGAGATCGTCACGGGCTATCAGATCGGCGATACCGTCAAGGTCACCGACGGTCCCCTGGCCGGCTTCCTCGGCACCGTTGAGGAGCTTGAGCCCGATAAGGACAGAGTCCGCGTCGTCGTTTCGATGTTCGGCAGAGAGACCCCCGTCGACCTTGAGCTCGATCAGGTCGAGGAAATCAAAGAATAATAAGAAAGAGGTGCTGAATAATGGCACAGAAAATAGTTGGATATGTCAGATTCCAGGTTCCCGCAGGAAAGG
>SFLE01000056.1 GCA_004553495.1 Clostridiales bacterium
CGTATATCATTGACTAACGTGAGGTTATAAGGTCGCTTCGCTGGTAAGGTTTTGAGGTTATAAGGTTTTATACCTTTGACCTCAGAACGTTTCCGATAAGCGAGAGCAGAGGAAGCTTGCTTGCTCTGCCGAGCGTAGGAAACGAAGGCGAAGCCAACCAAACAGAAAGCAAAAAACCTCACAAACCAACCTCAAAACCTCAAAACCTCAAAACCTTATAACCTTAAAAATAACCTTAAAAATTATGCTCACTATCAATTTCGAAAACATCAATCTATCAGTCACACAGCGTGACTCAGAAGTAAAAATGGAAAGACGCGGCATGAACGGCAGAATAGTAGTATCGCCCGAGGAGAACCGCGCGTGGTTTATGGAAGCGGTCAGCGAGTCCATACCGCGCAACCCAATAGTGATGCGCGGAAAGCGGCTCAGACTGCGCACGAACAGCGACGGACGCATTCGCGGAACTTTCATGCTCGACGGCATCGACAACGAGGACATCGAGACCGTCGGCAAGGAGATTGACGCGCTCATCGTAGACTTGCAGAGCGAATATGGCGTGAGACACATCGGTACGCGAAGGAGTAAAGCAAATTCTATCAGTATCGAGGTGGGGTGAGAGCTCAAAACCTCAAAACCTCAAAACCTCAAAACGTTTCCGATAAGCGAGAGCAGAGAGCTTTTGACTGCGGTCAAAATGCAGTCGCTTGCTCTGCCGAGCGTAGGAAACGAAGGCGCTGCCTGTGAGCTCCATACAGGACTATTTGTCTATCCGTAGAGAAGAACATCATGTCGCAATGGTCGAGAGTGCCCGTCAGGGGCACTCCGACGACAAGCGGCGTCTGACCCAGTTTAACTATTCCTGCATTCCTGGCGAGGACGGCTTGCTGCGTGGCTGTCGAACTCCCTCCAACTCCGTCGGCATGGACATCGACTTCGACGATGCTGACGAGAGGAAGATAAAGTCTACCATCAGGCGCATCATCAGGCTGCGCGAGGAAATCGGGCTGCTGCTCTTGGAGCGCAGCGTGAGCAAAGGACTACACCTCGTATTTCGTCGCCATGAGGAGATGTCGCAGGAGGACAACTTGCGCTGGGCGAGCGACAAAATCGGTGTGGCTTACGACAAGGCTGCGAAGGACATAACGCGTGTGTTCTTTGCCACAACGGCGAGCGAGTCTGACTTGCTCTATCTGCATCAAGACCTCTTTACAAATGAAGCTGCAAAGACTGCTGCCACAGAGAGCAACGAGGGAGTCCGAACCGCCACCTCAGAGAACAACAAAGCCGAATCTAAAACCGAAGCTAACAATGTGGGAGAAAATGGGAGCAACACTCAGGGAGAGCGTGAGGCGCAGGACGCTGCGCCTGTGGACACAAGCGCAGACAGCGATGCCGACGCGCAGGACAGATACGAATTGCCGTACGACGAGATTATCGAGACGTGGGGGCGCATCAAGGAGCCTACTTTCCCCAATGTCCCCGTAGGAATGCGAAACACCACGCTCTTTACTCTCTGCAATGGTCTGCGCTATATCTGTGAGCACAATGAGCGTAAACTCCAGTCGCTGATATGGCCTAAGTACTCGCTGGGGCTGGAGCGCAACGAGGTGGAGAGCATAATCCGCTCGGCTTTGGCTCGCGAGCGTGGACTGATGCCGCGCGACCTCAAAGAGGTGCTACACTTCAAGTTGCTGGCTCGCGAGGGTGGAGAGCTGTCGGGGAGCGGTGCTGAGGGCTTCGCTGGAGAAGGTACTGCTGGGGATAATGGTGGTGAAAATGGCGTAGCCCTTGCCGATGTGAATGCTGCGGAGATGTGCGGAGTCTCGTCGCCGTACCCGAGCGTGGCGCGCTGCATCGTCGACGATATGGATTTGCCTACGCTGCCGCGTTGGGTGGACGTGCTGCTCACTCCCGTATTGCCTGGCTACAGGTATTTGACTCTCTGCGGCTCTTACACCGCGATGCTGACCTTGCTGAGCGATGTGCGCCGTAAGTTTGGCTCTAAAGGCGTTGCAAGGCTCAACGGCTGGACACATTGGGACGGTCTGTCGGGCTCTGGCAAGCGTCAGCTGCGTGAGGTCATCGAGGCTCTTATCAAACCGCTGAGGGCGCAGGACGAGCGTACGAGGAACATCATCAACAAGGTGATTGAGGACAACAAGACGGCTAAGGACGGCGAGAAGCAGAAACTGCCTCAGTTGGGGCTACGCATCTTGGAGTGTGACACTACGCGCAAGGCTCACATTCAGCAGATGGCTTACCTCGGTGGGAAGAAGACGTTTACGTTTGCGGAGGAGATTTCGTCGCTCAACCTCAACCGTCAGGGATACTATTATCGTGGTGATTTCTGCCGCCTGATGTTCTGATTTCTGCCGCCTGATGTTCGACAACGGCAACGTTGGTTCGCTGAACGCTACGGGGGACAGCGTGACGCTCCAGACGCCTTGCAACTGGGACGTGACGACGTCGGGGACTCACGACCAGACGATCAAGCAATGGGCGAAGAACCTGAGCGACGGCTCGGCTCAGCGTGTGCTGATCTGCCTTGTGCCGGACAATACTTACCAGCGTCTGCCCGTATACAGGCAGTATGGCGAGGAGGACGTGGCTTACATTGATCGCGCTACGTCGCTGATGATGAAGCTGTCGGGCTTGCTGCTGACCCCGATGCTCGACAGGGCGTTGGAGGCGTGGTTGGAGCGCGTGCGTACGGAGCTTGAAGCATTACCCTTAGGGCAGCGCAACGATGAGAGAGCACGCTTCCGTTTCCGCTCGGCTGAGATTGCTCACACTATGGGGGTGACGATGCAATGTGCGTGGATTGTGCAGGACATCTTGGACAGGGACGATGCGCTGTCGGCGAAGATTGAGGGCATCAAGGCGGAGCTGGAGAGGGCTAAGGGGGACATCTCTGTTTCGGAGGAGGAAATCGTAGCTTTGGAGCGCAGGCTCATAGAGGCGAGGGCGGAGTATGATGAGTTTAAGGCTCATGCGCTGGAGCTGGACGGGTATAGGGAGCGACGTGCGGCTTCGGACTTGGCGGTGCGCACGGCTCAGTATTGCCTCGACGTGCAGGATATGCTCTGGAGCCGTCGTCTGCGCACGGAGCAGATTGCGAGCTATGAGGGGATTAACTTGTCGCACACGGGGGCTGGCAGGCCTAATGAGACGCTCGATATGCTCGACCGACTGCCTGAGAGGTTTACGGTGGCGCAGGCTTGCGAGGCGTTGGCGGACAAGTCTAAGGGTGCGGTGAAGACCATAATTTTAAGGCTTATTAAAGCTGGTCTTGTACGCAAAGCTGGGACTGTGAACAGGAATGCTTGTTATGAAAAGACTTGATGCTGGTGCGATGGGGGGGTCGTCTTTCTTCAAATCTACAATATTCAAAATTCGAAGAGAGCCCCCCCTCTGTAAGGTTATGAGGTCGCTTCGCTTGTGAGGTCGCTTCGCTGGTAAGGTTTTGAGGTTTTAAGGTTTTATACCTTTGACCTCAGAACGTTTCCGATAAGCGAGAGCAAAGGAAGCTTGCTTGCTCTGCCGAGCGTAGGAAACGACGAACGAGCGAATGGAGAGCCGAGCTCGCTCGGACTCTCCTGAGCGAGGAGGAGGAAGACGAAGTCAAACGAAGGCGAAGCCAACCAAGCAGGAAGACTAAGAACCTTACAAAACAACCTCAAAACCTTATAACCTTATAACCTTAAAACCTTACCTAATAACCTTATAACCTTACAAGCGAAGCGACCTCAAAACCTTAAAACCTTAAAAATGAAATCC
>SFLE01000037.1 GCA_004553495.1 Clostridiales bacterium
CCGGATATCCGGCATGGACATATAAAAAGAAAGGAGCAAAACCTTATGAGAGATCTCATTCCATATGAGCTGGAGTATCTTTTCTCCTATGCGGCGGATTGCGACCCCAACTTTGAAGTCTATGACCCGTCAGTATTCGGCGGGTTCCGCCTGACCGGATATATAGTCGGCGGCTGGGTCAAGGGTGCTAAGATAAACGGTAAGCTCAAGCCGTTTGGCGGCGACTGGTGTCACGGCACACCCAACGGCACTCAGAATGTAAATGTCCGCGCAACCATCGAAACCGATGACGGCGCAAAGATATACATGCCTTATCAGGGCCGAAACGACATCGGCGGCTACGAGGATGTTCTGAAATATAAGAAGTTCATTTTCCCCGAGCAGGTGCGCAATGCTATCCATTATCAGCTCGAGACCGACGATCCGCGCTATGAATGGCTCAACCACACCTTCTGCATCGGCTTCGGAGTCGCTAAATTCTCCGACCCCGTTGTAGTCCGTTACGATGTGTACGCCGTACGCATCAAGAAGTGAGAAAGGAGAAGGAACAATGTCAAACGATTTGAACAAGACCCGTATAGACCATCTTTTTTCCACGGATATAGAGCTTGACGGATGGGGCTTTTACCCTTCGGTCGGCGGCGGTGTGCGCGTGAACGCAACACCCAGGGGCGGCGAGGTGTTCACTCAAAGCGAGGTTATCGGCCATGTCGTGCCCGGCGGCGAGGTCACTCAGCTTCTGCGCTATAACGGCGTTTTCGAGCTCGACGGCCGCATAACAATAAAGCTCAACGACGGAAATCTCGTCTATGTGCCTTATACCGGCAGAGCCGATTTCTGCACTGTAGACGAGATCAAGGAATTCGCCGCAGGCAATATCAGCAGGGGAGTGGATATCTGTTTTGCAAGCCCTATCGAGTCTACCGACCCCAGGCTCGACAAGATGTTCACCTTTGCTGTCGGCCGTCTGGACGATGCAAAGCAGCCGAGGAAGCTCATGCTCGATATATATGAGTACGAGTGCCTTCCTCTGTGATATGTAAAGGAGAATACAAATGATGTTTGATCTTCACGGCAGAGTTGCCGTAGTAACGGGAGCATCCAGCGGTCTCGGCAGGCAGTTTGCGCTTGCCCTGGCAGGGCAGGGAGCGGACATCGTTCTTCTCGCGCGCCGCATGGAAAAGCTCGAAGCCGTCGCACAGGAAGTCAGGGCAAAGGGCGTTAAATGTCTGCCTGTAAAGTGCGATGTCTGTGAGCTTGACGATATTAAGGCAGCGGTCAAGGCGACCATAGACGAGTTCGGCAAGGTCGATATCCTTGTCAATAACGCCGGCGGCGGCCCGTTCTATCCCATAACAGAAACTCCGGATGATTTCTGGCAGCACGGACTTGATCTTGAGCTTACCGGTGTATTCCGCTGCATCCGCGAGTTCGGAAAAGAAATGATAAAAGCCGGTTACGGCCGAATCATAAACAACGCGTCTCTGTTCGGCCGCATCGGCACGGGAGAGATAGCCATCTCCAACTACTGCGCGGTCAAGGGCGGCGTTGTGAACCTCACGCGCGAGGTGGCCTGTGAGCTGTGCAAGCACGGTATAACCTGCAACTGCGTATGCCCCGGCTTCTTTCCTTCCGAGTCGAACAGCCCCGAGGCCATGGAGATGCTCGGTCCGTGGATAAATTCCCGCGTGCCCATGGGCAGAGCCGGTGTCGACGGTGAACTTGACAGCACAATAATTTATCTTGCAGCCGACGAATCGTCCTATGTAAACGGTGCTATAGTATCCTGCGACGGCGGATGGACCTGCTGCTGAGAAATAATAAGCAACATAAACGTTATTGAATAGAAAGGAACAACTATGGATCTCAAACTTAAAGATAAAGTCGTTCTTATTAACGGCGCGACCGGCGGCATAGGCAGAGCGGTATGCTTTGCACTCAAGGCCGAAGGCGCAAAGATCGCGCTTTCAGGACGCGATGCGAAAAAAGTCAAGCAGCTCGCAGAGGAGCTGGATCTCGGTCCCGACAGACTGTGGACAAACGTTGCCGACGTAACGAATGAAGCGCAGGTCAAGGCGTTTGTCGACGGTGCGGTAGCGCACTTCGGCCATATCGACTCCGTTTTACCGAACGCGGGCTATGAAGGCAAGTGGGAGTTCAACAATCAGATGAGCAAGGAGAACTTCGACAAGGTTTTCGCCATCAACGTTCTCGGCGTTATGTACATGCTCAAGTACGGCGGCGATGTTCTTGCGCAGCAGGGACACGGCTCGATCGTTATCACCTCATCCATCGGAGGTGTTGTCGGCAGTCCCGGAATGGCTATTTACTGCGCATCAAAGCACGCGGTTCAGGGACTTATGAAGTCTGCGGCAAGAGAACTCGGCCCCAAGGGCGTCAATGTCAACAGCGTTAACCCTGATGGCGTTGACACCGGAATGCTTGCACGCATCGGCGAAAACGCACTCGGCGACGGAATGAGTGCAGCGGAAAGATATGCGGCCCTCGTTTCCGGCACATATGATAAGCGCGCCGCAACTCCGGAAGAGGTCGCATACCTCATCCTTTACTACGCATCTCCCTGGGCATCCCACATATTCGGCACCAAGACTGTTATCGACGGCGCAAACGGCGACGGCGAGACGGTAAGACCGTAATAAACCAACTTTCGGGCCGACCGCAAATTTTTCTTCCCCTTCCTTGCCATATCGGTCGGTGCGTCCGCAGCTTCCTTATGTCCTCCCCCTATACTGTTTTAATAAAGCGACAGCTTCCCATTGCAGTCGGCTCATTATAATAAATGACGCTTGTTTCCATTGGGCGCATACGAACGATAATTATTTTACAACATGACCGCTCATTTTTGAGCGGCCATGTTTTTATATAAATGTTTTACATGAGTTACATAAACTGTTGTTAATATGCACAAAAATAAAGAGCGATAGTGTACAATATGTCGAAAATGTACAAATAAATTGAAGTTTTGTGTTGCGAGTGATAATATAATAACATATGGACTGCGAGGGAAGCTTTGACGCAGTCAAACGAAACGGGGGAACACAATGAGAGACCTGAAGCATCTTATCTATTTTGAAGGCCTCCTACAGGAGGCAAACAACGCGCTTGTTAAGCAGGCGTGCTCCGAGGGCAAGCTTGCGCTTGCCTATAACTGCTCTTACATACCCGAGCCGCTGCTCGATGTTGAGGGCTGCTTCGGAGTAAGACTGCGCGCACCGGGCTGCACGAACCCGGATCTTGCGACCTATTATATGACAAACCGCTCCTGCCCTTATTCCAAGAGCATACTCGAGCGTGCGTTTGAAGGCGGATACAATTTTATCTCCGCCCTGATAGGTCAGGAATGCTGCACCACAATGAACCGCATGGAGCAGTATTTTGAGTACTGCAAGCTCATTCCCAACGAAAAATTCTTTACCGCGTGCATTGACATGCCGATAAAGAAGGGCGACTGGTACGCCGGATATTTCCGCCGCCAGATCGAAAAGAAGATCATAACGCCCATGCAGAAAACCTATGGCGTCGACTATTCCGACGAAAAGCTCATGGACGCTATCGAGCGCCATAACGAGATCTGCCGCCTCATAACCGAGATCGGCAGCTACCGCAAGCTCGATAACCCGACCATCACCGGCTACGAGTTCCACATCATCCAGCTCGTAACGCTCGTATGCCCGAAGTACCTCATCGTCGATAAGCTGCGCGAGACGGCTGAGGAGCTCAAGACCCGCGAACCGGACGAGAAGCCCGACTACAGAGCAAAGGTCATGCTCGTAGGCTCCGAGATCGACGATCCGGAGTTTACAAAGCTTGTCGAGATGTGCGGTGCGCGCGTCGTAGCCGACCGCTACTGCTTCGGCTCGCTGCCCGGCAGGGAGGAGATAGTCGTCGATCCCGGACAGCATCCGCTGGACGCGCTGGCAGAGCACTATATGAAGATAAACGAGTGCCCCCGCGCCATGGGGTCGGAGAATATCATCGCCCGCAAGCAGTATCTTTACGATATCGCAAAGGAGTACAAGGCCGACGGCATAATCCTTCAGAACATGAAGTTCTGCGAATACTGGGGCTATGAGCGCGCCATCGCCGCAAAGTGGCTGGCCGAGGGTCTGAACGTTCCGTCGGCGATACCGACCTGCCAGATCGAGCGCGACTACGCCAACGCAGCGACCGGTCAGCTCCGCACGAGATTCCAGGCGTTCGTCGAATCGCTTGAGATCAAGAAGCTTCAGGCTAATTGAGGAGGGGAACAGCAATGTGGAAAAGAAAAATAAGCATCAAAGAGCAGTACGGCACCCTTGAGCACTTCCTCAAAGGCGACGAGCCCTGCCATTACATAGGTCAGAGATACATCGAAGGCACGAACTTCTATGCCCGCCGTGAGTGGCGCGGCGTAAAGGACACGGCGTTTGCGTTCTATAAATGGCTGTGCACATGGGTCAAGATGGCGATATTCGTCATGCACGACCCCATACGCATCGCAAAGGCGTTCTGGAAATACCGCTGGCTGTCGGCATATCTTGCCGCTCCCATGATGGTCGATAAGTGGATCGAGGGCGACCGTGGCGAGGCGCTCAGAGCGGACCTGTATGCGCTCGACTGCATGATCTCCGACTCGACCGACACCCTGTGGAAGAGCCTTCGCGCCGACCGCAAGCTCGGAAAGACCAAATGGTCGGATGTCACCGTCGCATTTGACTACACACTGCCCAAGCACATAATTTTCGGCTTCCCCGGACATTATGCGATAAATATGCAGCAGCACGCGGCGTTCATGCTGCCGCTCATGCGCAAGCAGCTGGGCTGCTACTATGTCGACCAGGCCGTCGCCTGCGGCATTCCGGGCGATATGTGCACGCTGCCTCTTGTCGAGGTCGGCGTCGCCGTCGAAAACGAGTACCCCGATATCGGCAACTGCTGGCTGACGACGAATAACCCCTGCGACGCGAACATGATGGACAACACCGCGATGTGGCGCGCCCTGTCGAGCGACGGCAGGAAGGCCGTGCACCCGTTCACAACGCCGCTTATGTATGACGATCCCACCACCAAGGAGCTCGGCGTTCACGAGGTCTATTCCGCTATTGAGTTCCTCGAGCAGCAGTTCGGCGTTCCGTTTAACTGGGATACCTTCATAGAGCACATTGAGGATACCAACGAATTTAACCGCGGCTCACTCAACCGCTGGGATATCTACGCAAAGAGCGATAACGGCGCTCTCAACTCAGTCGTCCAGGGTCTGTTCCGCATCTACTTCTATCAGCAGGGTGGCACGAAGTATTTCAAGAAGGCCAATAAGAAGATAAACAAGGTCTTTGAAAAGTGCGTGCGCAAGAACATCCACCCGTTCCCGCTCGCGCGTCACCGCGCACTGGCGTGGTCCTGCGGCTCGACCTACTACGCCCACGGCGTGCAGTGGCTGTATAACTGCTGGGGCATTATGACCGTTATAAACATGGACTCGCTCACCGGCCACAACATCGTTGACACCACCGACCGCGAGACCATGATGAGCGACATTGCCGACTGGCACGCGAGAACTCCCATGCGCACCCACACCGTCGGCGGCAACCGCCACCTCATGCAGATGTGGGAGACCGCGGAGAAGTTCAACTGCGACACCATTATCATGTACGACGATATCGGCTGCAAGGGCATGGCCGGCGCTCAGGGTCTGCTCGAGGAGGAGTTCCACAAGCACCGCGACAGATTCAATATTATCTGGATGCCGCACTCCCTTATGGACTGCCGCATCGTTCCCACGAACGAGGCGCGCAAGACCGTCAATCAGTATATGCAGAGCGTTATGCATGAAGAGCCCATTGACCCGACCCTCGTCGACTTCGACGATGAGATGGGCTGGTAAGAAAGGAGAAGCAGCATGAAGATTCTGGCTAAAATAATGGGCATGGGCAGCCTTACGCTCGCCGCGCTCTTTGCGGTATACTACTTCAATCTCGATATGCGCCTTATGCGCAGCGTCATCGTGCCCTTCCTCGATAAGCATTATGACAGCGTTAAGCGCGAGCACCTGATCTGAGGAGGCGGAACGATGAGCTATACAAATCACAATATCCTACCGAGAGCCCTCTCCTATGAGGAGAAGGAAAATCGCAAAAAGGGCATATACGACAGCTTTGCAAACTACCTTGTCTATTGCCCGAAGTGCAAGTACGTCGTAAAAACGAATATGTACATCCAGCGCGCCGAGGCTTATATCGACGAGCTGCATGAGCACAGCACGGTCTGCCCCAAGTGCGGCGATAACGAGTGGACGCTCGGCTATCCCCTCGGAACGCTCACGGGCTTCGTAAAATTCTCATAAGTCATAATAAATCCCATCCCCCGATATCATATGATATCGGGGGATTTTTGCGCCCTCGCAGGCAATCGCTGTAAAGCTGACGAGAGCCGAAGCGCGAAGTGGAATAAATATAAAACTTCACACAGAACCGATGTGTGCTTAGACAGATAGATTATAAATGTAGTAATTATGCACAAAAACTTGCGAAATAAATATACATAATAGAGAAAGTGCATAAATATATTGAAATAAAATGTCTGAAATGCTAAAATGTTAACATGCAGTATCCCAAGAGGTACGCAACCGGAATAAAACATGAAATGGGGGAGTTTAACAATGAGAGACCTGAAGCATCTGAACTGGTTCGAGAACCTCCTGCAGGAGGCGAACAACAAGCTCATAACTCAGGCGAAGCAGGAGGGGAAGATATGCGTCGCCTTTGTGTGCGAGAACACGCCCGAGCCGCTTATGAATCTCGGCAACGCCTTCGGCATCCGCCTGCACGCGCCGAACACGGGCTCGATGGACATCGCGACGTATTACATGACGAGCTTTCTGTGCGAAACGTCGAGGGCGCTTCTCGAGCGCGCCATCGAGGGCGGCTTCAACTTTGCCGACTGCGTTATAGCGCCGGACGGCTGCACGATGATAAACCGCTGCGTGGAGAATATGGAGCTTCTCAAGACCATGGGGGAGGGCAACGATAAGTTCTTCCATGAGTATATGGAGATACCCCTCAAGGCCGACGATAACGGTGTCGAGCTTCTCGTTTTGCAGTGCAAAAATCACATACTCAAGCCCCTGAGCGAAAACTACGGTATCGACGTCTCCGACGCTGCGATAAGAAAGGCCGTTGAGGAGCACAACCGCGTCTGCCGCGTTATAACCGAGATCGGAAACTTCCGCAAGGAGGCAAGGCCGAGGATAACGGGCTATGAGTTCCACGTTCTGACACTTGCTACATATGTTATGCCGCAGTATCTCATAATCGACAAGCTCGAGGAGACGCTTGAGGAGATAAAAACGCGCGAGCCCGAGGATAAGGAATACCGCGCGAGGATCGCGGTCGTCGGCTCCGAGATCGATGACAGCGGCTTTATCAAGCTCATCGAGGAGACGGGCGCTTATGTCTGCGCCGACCGCTTCTGCTTCGGCTCGCTGCCCGGCAGAATGGAGATAGAGCTCAATGACGAGGAGGACGCGCTCACGCAGGTATGCCGCCATTATGTCTATAACGGCCACTGCCCGCGCATGTTCAACATGGAAAAGGTCTACGGACGCAAGGCGTATGTAAACGACATCGCCAAAGAGTACGGCGCGGACGGCATAATCTATCAGCAGATAAAGTTCTGCGACCCCTGGGCGTATGAGCGGCTTCTCGGCTCGACCATGCTGCGCGAGGATTACGGCTATCCCGTTCTGTCCGTCGACCGGCCGTATAACATAAGCTCGTCCGTCGGACAGATGCGCACCCGCGTTCAGGCGTTCGTTGAAAGCATTGAGATCAAAAAGCTTCAGGGAGGTGCAAAGTAATGGCGATAGTAGTAAACGATAAAGAGCGCAAGGGCGAAAAGCAGCTGGGCGTTCTTTTTGACCAGGGCAAGGTACGCCGCCGCCGCGAGTGGCGCGGATTAAAGGACACGCTTTATGATTACACAAGATGGCTCTACCTTCTGTCAATACTTGCACGCGTTATCATAAAGCCGCGCAACGTGAAGGCAATGTTCCGCTACAGATGGTTTGCAAACTATCTTGCAGTGCCGCACATGCTCGATAAATTCACCATCGGCCTGCGCGATGAGCCCCTGCGCATAACCCACACCGCGATGGACTTCGTCGTAAAGGATGTTGCGCAGTGCATCGATAACTCAATAAAGGGCGACCGCCGCACAGGCAACAACGTAAAATACTCCGAAAAGTGCGTCCTGTGGGACGAAAACGCCATGACCGCCGTTATGATGGGCTTCCCGACGCTAAACTGCATCCTGCGCGAGGTGCCGACGATGTTCTCGGCAAACCTCCTGAACCAGCACTCCGGCATGCACTATCTCGATGTTGCCCAGCAGTTTGGCATTCCCGGCGACGTCTGCCCCATGCCCGAGGCGGAGCTCGGCGTTTCGATAGACGACGACTTCCCCGTGCTCGGCAAGTGCGCGGTGCAGGTGAACACGACCTGCGACGGCTCGCTCATGGGCAACGGCCTTATCGCAAAGCGCCTCGAGCGAGAGTACGGCATACCGACCTTCCAGCTCGTTGCGCCCATGCGCCATACGCAGGAGGACGTTCAGAAGTATGCTGCCAACGACGTCAAGGCCGCCATAAAGTTTATAGAGGAGCAGACGGGCGAGAAGTGGGACTGGAATGCGTATTTTGAGTGCGCAAAGCGCGTCAACAGCACGACCCGCAACCGCGTCAGCTGGCTGGAGGTCAACAGCACGCCGTATCCGCAGTTTGTCGGCGCAGTGTTCTCACTGTATAACGACACAAACTACATGGGCAACTGCGGCCGTTATCCCGCCTTCGTCGAGATCGACAAAAAGGTCATGAAGCTCGTTCAGCAGGGCTATAAGAACAAGACCATGATGGCGCCGGAATACCGCCACAGATGCATCGTGTGGGGCGTTCAGCCGCAGTATATCATCGATATGCTCTACTGGATGATCCAGTGCTGGGGCGTCGTGCCTCTGACAGATATGCTGTCGATGGTAATAAGCGAGGAGATCGCCGAAGAGGATACGCCCGAAAACCGCGAGCAGGCTTACTACGACATGGCGTGGCTGACCATGAACATGATCATGCGCAACCACACCCACGGCGGCTACAAGGTACTCGTCGACGAGCTTTGGGAATACTGCGAGAAGATGAACGCCGACATGGTCATGATGTGGGAGCACATGTCCTGCAAGGCGCTGACCGGCATGCACGGCCAGTTCGAGGAGCAGGCCAGGGAGCGAGGAATCCACCTCGTCTGGGTCTGCCACGACCTTGCCGACCCGCGAGTTTACACCCGACAGGCGATACGCGACCAGTTCAATCAGTACATGCGCACCGTTATGCGTGAAGAGCCGATAGATCCGACGATCGAGATACTGCCGGATGAGCACGCATGGTAAGGAGGAGAAACGATATGTCAAAACTTAAAATGCTGCCCCTTAAAATGCTCGGCGGCGGAGCGGGCCTTTTCGCCGTGACATTTGCAATATACTTCTTTAACCTTGATATGAAATTCCTGGCCTACTGCGTAGAACCCATCCTGCTATGGAACTACGACAGGATCCCCCGCAAGCAGTATGTATAAAGCAAAAAGCTCTCCCGTCTCGGATGGGAGAGCTTTTGCAATAGGCGTGACTGCTCCGCCGTTTCACCCGTGGTGCAGGGGCACAACAGCGCCGTATTTTGATGATATGGACGATATCGCCGAACGCTGGGCGCGAGACCCTGAGACGGGAGAGACCTATACCGTACCCGGCAATATGACCTATAAGCAGTGGGCAGCAAAGCAAACAGGGCTTGCAAAAAGCGTTAAACCGCTTGAAAAATCTACGAAAAATGGTATAGTAAAGTCACTTGATATCGATGATTTTCAAATAATGGCGAGCAGCAAAGAAATACGTCCTGAAGTATCGGACATTATAGGCAAGATTATA
>SFLE01000038.1 GCA_004553495.1 Clostridiales bacterium
GTCTTTTATGGAGCAGGGGACAGGAGTCGAACCTTTTCTGGTTCAAATCCACCCACCGCTAACTTTTTCCGACTACTTTGCTCCGTGCATTTGCCCCAAAAGGTGCGCGAGATTTTTGGTCCGAAAACGTAAAAAACCGGCCCCGGTCTGGCTATGATTGCCATTCCGAAGCCGGTTTTCTCTGATTATACAGTATTTTGGGCCGTTTTTGCCCTGAAAACAAGAAAATTGCCTGATTTGCCCCAAAAGTACACCAGCGGGCTGCTCTCTCATTCGTCTAAACACTCAGGGTAACGCCACAATCCACCGATCACGCGAGGAAGGCTGGGGACTGTAAAGGATAGCTGGAAAAAAGAGCTCATCTGAAAGGATGAGCTCTTTTCTGAAACAAAGGATGTCGCGTTCGGGAGCTTACTCTGACACCATCTTTTTCTTGTCCTGATTTCTCACCATGAGCCATCTGACGGTGAGCACGAGGAATACGATGCCGCCGGTATAGCCGCAGTAGGTCATGATGATGTTGACAAGGGTGGCGTAGGGGATGAACATATCCACTATAAACACGCCGATGCCGGCAAGAACACAGGCGAGCTTATACTTTACGGATTTCTCGTCTTTAATAAAGGTGGAAACACAGGTCCAGAGCATGGGGCAGAAGGTGCTGTAGATCGAGAGGAGAATGATCACGGCAAAGACTGCGCCGAGGATGCCGGAAGCGGAGCCGAAGACCTGATTTGCGATAAGGAGGTTGGGGATGGCTGCCTGAGATGACTCTGCAATGTTTCCGAGATGGCACAGGCCGAGGATGCCGACGGTCACTGAGATGGCGGCTGCGCCGATGATGCAGATGACGGTGGTGTATTTTTTCTTATAGCCGCTCAGCTCCTTGCCGATGCTCGACATATATGCGGCAACAAGGAGGATAGAGCATCCGCCGAAGGAGAGACCCGCCAGCACGGGGTTTGCACCCGCCTGAAGAACGCTGACCTCACCGGAGCGGATCAGCTCGATGCCGTTGGAAATGCCGGGGAAATACGTAAAGGCTGAAATGACGCCGAGTATAAAGAGGAAGGTCACGACCACGGGACCTATCTTGCCGATGATGTTCACGATGCCCTGCAGACCAAGCACCGCAGTTCCGACTGCAAGCACGATCGCAATGGCGTAGCCTATCCAGAGCGGAAGTCCCCACTGCTGGAAAAGAGTGTTGCCGAAGCCGGAGATCATAAAGAAGAAGCAGCATGCATTAAATATCCATGCGAAAGCAGTGAATATCTTGCCGACGACCTTTCCGCAATAGAATTCACACACACTGGCAAGGTCTGTCGTTCCGTGGCGTCCGGCATAGGTGTAAGCCATAAAGCAGCAGAACATGACCACGAAGTTTACAGCAGCCACGGTGATCGTCCCGCCGACGGAGCCCCAGCTCGAAAAATACTGAACGGACTCCTGTCCGCTCGCCGTTCCCGAGCCTATGAGATAAGCCAGCAGAGCACCTGCAAAGGTTATAAGAAGACCGGGGCGCATTTTTTTGTTTTCCATTAGAATTCCTTCTCCAATCATTAATAATAGGAAGACCGGCTCCATCCCCGCTTGCCCCTGCGAAGATGAATGACTGAAAAGAGAACTCAGTGATTAGTCCACTATAATGTAATTTCGGCTTGATAAATCCATCATATACTATTAGTTTTCTTCTGTCAACAGAAAAACCGTTTTAATTCAGGAAAAAATCTGTAATTGTTATAAATCACGCCGGTATCAGATCGCATTTTTTAGATAGTTTTTATTAAACATTCTGCTTGCATAAAAATCGGAAATCTAATATAATGAAAAAAAGTAACAAATAATGTTCATATATGATAATGCAGTGCGATCAGCCGATCCAGCCGCAGTCAGAGCACATCTATTCTTTAAGAGGTATACCAATGAATGATTTCGATGATCAGTAAGATAGAAAGAGGCGAATCCGTGCCGACCATCACCACCGTCTGGAAGCTAGCAAACGGTCTGAAGATAACTCTCAACGCGCTCTCAGGTGATGCAGAAAGCGGATATGCCGTAAAAAGCATCGCCGAAATGACCCCCCTGATAGATACCGACGGACGCTTTCAGCTCTACAATATCTTCCCCTTCTCCCCTCTTGACGGTATTCAGGTCTTCTACGGCCGCTTCAACGCCGGCTACCATTACCAGCCGTCCATGTTTATCCATGAGAGCTCAAGAAAGGAATACTGCATCGTTTTCGAGGGTGAGCTGGATGTCGTTATAGGCTCGAACACATATCACATGGAGGCAGGCTGCGGTATAGATTTTGATTCGCATGAGGAGCACGGCTACATCAACAACGGTCAGAGCGACGCTCTCGTCTGTTTTCTCCTGATCTGAGGCGCATTTCTTAAACAGGTTAATATTTAAAGTACATCTGTGTAATCTCTTATTTGAGATTGCACAGATTATTTTTCTCATATAGTAAATTTTCTGTTGACAATAACAAGAGACAGTGATAATATGGTCTCACATAGGAGAATTCGGTCGAAATTTGTCCACTATATTGACTGCATTATCCTTTGCTCGGCTTACACGAAATACCGGTCTGCGGGTCTCCCCTTCCTGCCTCGGCAAGAGCCTGCCCGTCTTCCGCCGCAGTGATCCGGAGCAGACAGCCGGTCAATCTTTCAGACGGTATCTGAAAAATAATAAGGAGAGTGATATCTTGAAGACTATAGCGGTTTTAGGCACGGGTAACATAGCTCAGACGATCTCCGTCGATATGAAGGCCCGTGGGCACGAGGTTCGCCTGTTTGCTCCGCAGTACCTTTTCTCTCGTATACGCTTCATTGCTGAAACTCACGAGATAGAATGCACCGGTGCATTCGAGGCAAAGGAGACTATTGATGTCGTCACCTCCGACATCGACGAGGCTGTCCGCGGCGCGGACTACATCTTCATATGCGTACCGGGCAATCGCCACGAGGAATACGCAAAGCTTCTCAAGGGACATACGACTGCGGATCAGATCGTTATCACATTCAACGGCTGCATGGCGTCTCTCATCTACAAAAACGTCTGGGGCGACGACGATACCTGTCCCGTTTTCGTAGAGTCAACGATACCTCCGTTCAGCACCAGAAGAGTGGAGCCGGGTAAGGTTCGCATGTTTGAGCGCCATCTGGCACCGATCGCATTCTTCCCTGCGTCGGCAGCGGACAAATATTACGACCGGATCATCGCTGACATTTACGAGTTCCCCGGCAAGTTCGAGGACGTTCTGGAGTGCGGTCTGAGTCTCGTCAACCCGACGGTACACCCCGGTCCCTGCCTTGTCAATCTGAGCAATATCGAGAAGCCCGATTTCACCTTCTTCCTGTATGAGCACGGCTTCCAGCCCTCCGGACTCAAGATCGACGTGCTTCTGAACAAGGAGAGGCTCAGGATCGGTGAGGCCTTCGGCTACAAGATCCACGCACTCGAGGATTTTGCCGGCGTGGATACCATCGACTCCTGGGAGCCCATGTACGCCATGGGACACGGCTGCCATGCGCTGACCTCCATTGCTGGCCCGAACGATATAAACTACCGCTATCTCACCGAGGACATTCCCATCGCCCTCGTCTGCTGGGCATCCATCGCTGACCAGCTCGGCATTGAGACGCCGATCATGGACGCGGTGATAACGCTCATCGGTGTTGCACACGATACGGACTGGTTTGTAAACGGCCGCACCGCCGAAAAGCTCGGACTTTCCGGCAAGACGATCGAGGAGATCAGCCGCTACGCGAAGACCGGCAGGTTCTGATAACAAAAAAACTTATAAACTGATATATCGGATAATTAAAAAAAGAAAGGAACAGCAAACATGAGCAAGAGTTTATTCAGAGAGCTTCTGGACAAGGAAGCATCCCCCGCACTTGGCTGCACCGAGCCTATGATGTTCGCCTTGGGCGGCGCCATCACCCGTAAATATGCACCCGGCAAGGTACTGAGAGTCGATATGGTCGGCTGCGGTCTCATGGTCACCGGTGTTCAGGCTGTCGGCATCCCCAAGACCGGCGGCAAGACAGGCGCATTTCTGGCCGCCGCTGTCGGTATAGTCAACGGTGATGTCGATGCCTGCAAGGAAGTCCTTCGCAATGTCACGCCCGAGGACGTAAAGTCCGCTGAGGAGCTAGTAAAGTCCGCCACCTTTACCCTCGACATGGACAACAGCACCGGCAAGCAGGTATACTTCAAGCTCACCCTGACCACCGATCAGCACGTTGCCACCGTTATCTTTGAGGACGAGCACCACACCTGGACCTATCTCGAGGTAGACGGTGAGGTCGTGGTCGATAACCGCAGACCCGTCGGTGAAATGCTCATTCCCGCAAACGACATAGACTGGAACGAGTTCACGATTGAGAACGCTTACAACTGGTGCAAGACCGCTCCCATAAGCGAGTTCGGCCGCGCAAAGGAAGCAGTCGAGATGAACTACATCGTCGCTAAGGACGGTCTGGAAAATCCCCGCGGCATGGGCATACAGACCGCAAAGGTCCTGCAGGACAACGTAAAGAGCGGCTTTGTTGCTGACGATGAGATCACAGAGGTCCTCATCTGGGGTACCGCCGGTGCCGATGCCCGTATGGGCGGCAGCGACTATCCCACGATGGTCAGCACCGCAAGCGGCAATCAGGGTCTGATGGTCGTCATGGGTCCCTGGGCAAGTGCCAAGTACCGCAAGATGAGCGATGAGGACGGCTACCGCGCAGTTGCATTCGCTCTGCTCATGAACACCTACATGAAGTATCTGTCCAAGGAATACGTATACATGCCGCCCACCTGCTCCTGTGCGACCACCTCTGCACCGGCCGCTGCCGCAGGCGTGGCATTCCTGCACGGCCTGACTCCTCAGCAGATCAACGACATGCTCTGCACCTCTCAGGTACAGATGTGCGGCGTCGTCTGCGACGGTGCAAAGCCGTCCTGCGCATTCCGCATGTTCGTTGCTCTCTTCGGTGCTCTTGAGGCCATGATGATGGCGGAAAAGGGCATCCGTGCCACCAACGTCGAGGGCTTTGTCCACGACGACCTGAAGGTCACTCTCGAGAACATCTACCGTCTGCAGCATGACGTTCTGCACAACAAGGTCGATGCCATCCTCTGGGATATAGTCAAGGAGCAGAAGACCATCCACTGATACTAAACAGGCAAGTATACTCAGGAGCTGTAGCAAAATGAAAAATTTGCTACAGCTCCATTTCTATGCAGAAAAGGAGGGAAAGAAGCATGCGAGCCTGTGGGTCAATCTTTTGTGTGGTTCTTTGGCCATTTATTCTCTGCTTCGTCCGGGTAAGCTAAATCAATCTTGCGGTTCAAATCCACCTACCGCCGCCTTTTTCCGACTACTTTGCTTCGTGCATTTGCCCCAAAAGGTGCGTGGGATTTTTGCCCTGAAAATGAGAAAAACCGGCTCCGCTGCGGTCAGATCGACCACGACAGAGCCGGTTTTCGTTGATTTTACAGTATTTTGGGCTATTTTCGCCCTAAAAGCAAGAAAATTGCCTGATTTATCCGGTAGACAAATCAGGCAACTTATTTGGCGGAGAAGGAGGGATTTGAACCCTCGAACACCTTATGGGTGTTACACGATTTCCAATCGTGCGCGCTCGGCCGGACTACGCGACTTCTCCGAGTACTCAGCTTGTGTATTATAATTCAGTTTCGCGTTAAAGTCAAGTATTTTTTACATTGGCGCGGGAAAACTACCGGCGAACGGAGTTGAGAAAATGAAAGCTATAATAATGGCAGGCGGCGAAGGAAAACGGCTAAAGCCCGTTACGGGCGACACGCCGAAGCCGCTTACGATGCTGTGCGGCAGACCGATCATGGAGCATATCATTCTGCTTTTAAAGCAGCACGGCATAACGGACATTTGCGCGGCGCTTAAATACCGCCCCGACGACATAAAAAGCTATTTCGGCAACGGCGAAAGGCTCGGCGTGCATCTTGAATACCGCGTTGAGCAGACGGCGCTCGGCACCGCAGGCGGAGTTAAAAACTGCGCTGATTTTTACGGCGATGAGGATTTTCTCGTAATCTCCGGCGACGCAGCCTGCGATTTTGACCTCGGCAGCATCATAGCCGAGCACGAAAAGCGCTCGCCGGAGGCGACCATAGTACTGTACCCCGACCCAGAACCGCTGCGCTATGGGCTTGCGCTGTGCGACCGCGATGGTCTCGTGCGCTCGTTTATCGAAAAGCCGGATTGGAGCAGGGTCGTGACAAACCTCGTGAACACCGGCATATATATCATCACCCCGCATGCCATGGCAAAGGTGCCGGAGAGCACTGAATACGACTTTGCAAAGGACCTTTTCCCTGCCCTGCTCAGAGACGGCGAAAAGCTGTTCGGTTGCCCCGCCGACGGCTACTGGTGCGACATCGGAACGCCCAAAAGCTATTTTGAATGCTGTGCGGACGCTCTGTCCGGAAAGCTCAGGCTTCAGCTTTCCGGTGGCTTTGAGGTGACCTCCGACAAGCCCAGGGAGCAGCGCCCTTCCGATCGCATGAGCTTTTCCGACTGCGTATGCTCTGACCGAGCGCGGCTCATGGACAGCATAAGCTCGGCATTTTTAGAGCTCGGCGCCGACTATTCCGACGGCTTATGCTACCGCGGCGCGGATTACGAGCTATATATCTCCCCGCTTCCCGACGCCGCGCGTATCCGCATATCGGCAAATGCCGCCGACGAGGAGACCGCCAGAGAGCTCGCGGAGTCTGCCTGCGCGCTGGTTTCGGAGCTGGAAAAGCGGCTTGATAATTAAACGTTCCTATTATATAATGTCTCCAAAGATTATATAAGGAGCGTTACATATGGACATTGAAAGGACCATCAAAAGCCTTAAAGCCCGCCACTTTTCGGTGCAGCATTTTGCAAGCGGCGATGAGGCGTGCAAGTACCTTCTCGGCGAGATAAAGGACACCACCGTCGGCATAGGCGGCTCGAAAACCGTTGACCAGCTCGGTCTTTTTGACAAGCTCGCGGATAACGGAAACGAGGTATTCTGGCACTGGCGCACTCCCGGATTTGACACGCTTTACAAGGAAAACGCGGCAAAGGTGTTCATCTCCGGCGCAAACGCCATAGCGGAAACGGGCGAGATAATAAACATCGACGGGCGCGGCAACCGTCTCGCGGGTCAGGTATTCGGCGAAAAGACCGTTTACATCATCGCGGGCACGAACAAAATATGCCCCGACTTTGAGTCGGCGGTTTACCGTGCGCGCAACACGGCTGCGGTAGAAAACTGCAAGCGGTTTCCCGCGAAAACGCCGTGCAAGCTCGACGACAAATGCCATGATTGCCGCTCGCCGGAGCTAATTTGCAACGCCATGCTCGTTCTGTGGGGACCGATGATGGACATGGAAAAGGTCGAGATCATACTCATTGATGAAGAATTGGGGATGTAAGAATGTATATTGACTGGACATATATAGTCCTTGTACTGCCGGCAATGCTCTTTGCGATGTGGGCAAGTGCAAGGGTAAACTCCACATTCGCAAAGTATAAAAACACGCGCAATGTGCGCGGTATAACGGGCGCTCAGGCAGCGCGCTGGGTGCTTGACCGCAACGGGCTGACAAATGTTCCGATAGAGCACATATCCGGCTCGCTGACCGATCACTACGACCCCTCGGCGAATGTCGTTCGGCTGTCGGACGATGTTTATGCCAGCACATCCACGGTCGCGATAGGCGTTGCCTGCCACGAGGTAGGGCACGCGATACAGCACGCGACGAACTACGCGCCCGTCAAAATACGCACCGCCATAGTTCCGATAACGAACATCGGCGCAAAGCTGTCGGTGCCGCTCATAATCGGCGGTCTGGTGCTCTCGTCGCTGGGTGAGCTTTTCGTGATGCTGGCATACATCGGCTGCGCCCTCTACGGGCTCGTTACGCTGTTCCAGCTCGTTACCCTGCCGACGGAGTTCAACGCCTCCTCGCGTGCGCTCAAGACCATTGAGCAGACAAACCTTTTGCAGGGCGAAGAGTACAGGCAGGCAAAGCAGGTGCTCTCGGCGGCGGCTATGACCTATGTTGCGGCGCTGGCGGTATCGCTTGCGCAGCTTTTGAGATTTCTTATAATCGTTGGCGGAAGAAGAAGCGACTGATATGGTGAAAAGAAACAGCGAGCACAAGCTCGAAACAAGCGAAAATGTATTCGGCGGCTCAGGTGCCGTGCACTTTAAGCGCATTATTGAAACTCCGGAGGATCTTTACGGCAAGGGCAGGGTGTTCTCGGTCGTAACGCTCGATCCCGGCAGCGAGCTCGGCTGGCACATTCACAAGGGCGACGGCGAGTTTTACTGCGTTATCTCCGGCGAGGGAGAATACAGCGACAACGGCAATATCGTAACGCTTTTCCCGGGTGATACGGCATTCTGCCCCGACGGTGAGGGACATTCCATGGCAAACCGAGGCACCGAGCCTCTCGTTTTCGCCGCGCTCGTAATATACAAATAAAAAAACGGAGTCGATTGACTCCGTTTTTTTCACGCGTTCTGCGTCTCGCGCCATGCGCGGTATCGCTCAAGCTCCTTGTCGATGCAGAGCTCGATAACGATGTTTATAATGAGCGCATCGTCTATAAATCCGAGGATGGGGACACCATCGGGGATAAGGTCAATGGGACTTACGAGATACGCGACTATTGCGGCGGTGCCGAGCATTACGACCGCGGGAACTTTCTTATACCTGCCGTGGTAATAATCATCGAGCATCGAGATAAGGTCCTGAACATCGCCGATGGTGTCGCCTATGAGCGGTATGCCCGCTAAAGGCTTTAGCTTTTCGCTGGCGTTATTGAGAAAATCAAGCACCTTGCCGGTTCCTTTTGCAACGGCAAGCGCGCCTTTTTTTATCGAAATGGTCATATCTATACCCCCCTATATGATAATAATATCACACATACGGATATTTTCAAGCACAAAGCACAAATTTCATATACTGCCCCCACCTGCCATTTGGACAAAAAACGAAAATCGTAAAAATGACTGGATTTTAGCCTGCATATAATGTATAGTTATATTAGGATAATATCGATTGTAGGAGATATAGAACTTTGGGGATTTCTAATGTGCTTGAGCTCTTGGGCGGCGTTGCGCTGTTCCTTTTTGGCATGGCGCTAATGGGCGACAGCCTGAAAAAGGTCGCAGGCAACAAGCTTGAGCTTATTCTGTTCCGGCTATCGAGCACGCCGCTTAAAGGCATTCTGCTCGGCACCGGCGTTACAGCCGTTATACAGTCGTCATCGGCGACCTCCGTCATGGTCGTGGGCTTTGTAAACTCCGGCATGATGAAGGTCAGGCAGGCCATCGGCGTTGTCATGGGCGCTATCATCGGAACGAGCATCACCGGCTGGATAATCTGCCTTTCCGACATTGGCGGCGGCTCGTCCGGCTGGCTCGAGCTTTTGTCCACGGACACGCTCACCGCCGTTATAGCAGTCATCGGCATCATATTTAGGATGTTCTGCACCAATCCCACGAAAAAGCACGCGGGCGAGATAATGCTCGGCTTTGCCGTTTTGATGTTCGGCATGAAGGCAATGAGCAGCGCGGTATACGACCTGCGCTCGAGCGAAACATTCATAAATATGCTCACGACATTTTCAAACCCCCTGCTTGGCATAGCGCTCGGCATCGTGTTCACAAGCGTTATCCAAAGTGCATCCGCCGCGGTCGGCATTCTTCAGGCGCTTGCCATAACGGGCGCGATACGGTTTGACATAGCTCTGCCCATCATAATGGGCATCGCCATCGGTGCCGCCGTTCCGGTGCTTTTATCCGCGCTCGGCGCCAGCGCCGACGGTAAGCGCACGGCGCTGTCCTACCTCATGGTAGACACGCTCGGCGTTATAATATTCAGCATAGTCTTCTACACGCTCAACGCCATCATGGATTTTCCGTTCATGTCCATGACAATGACGACTGTGTCGCTTGCGCTTATGAACACGGTTTTCCGTTTCATCATCGTTACTGTGCTTGCCCCGTTTATCCCGCTGCTTGAAAAGATATGCAGGCTGATAATTAAGGATAAGCCCGAGGATGCTGCCGTGCTTGAGGACTTCGACCGGCTTGAGGAGCGCTTCCTCGACCACCCCGCGCTGGCAGTTGAGCAGTGCCGCCTGACCGTGAACTCCATGGCGAAAAAGGCGCGAAAGAACCTTTTTGACGCGTTTGACCTCGTGGGCAGCTACAGTGACGACGGCTTTGACCTCGTTAACCGCACCGAAGACATTGTTGATAAATACGAGGATAAGCTCGGCACCTATCTCATCCACATAACAAGCCACGAGCTCAATCCCGAGCAGAACGGTGCCGTTGGCAAATACCTGCACACGATAAACGACTTTGAGCGAATATCCGACCACGCGCTGAACATAGCCGAATGTGCAAAGGAGCTGCACGATAAGCAGATACTGTTCTCCGACGCGGGCAAGAGCGAGCTCAGCGTGCTCATGGCTGCCGTAAGGGAGATAATGACCACCTCCATCGACGCTTTTGTGGATAACGACCTCGAAAGAGCCTACAGAGTAGAGCCGCTTGAGGAGCTTATAGACAACCTGTGCGACGAGATGAAAACGCACCACATAGACCGTCTGCAAAAGGGCATATGCACGCTGCATCACGGCTTTGTGTTCAACGATCTGCTCACCAATCTCGAGCGCGTTTCCGATCATTGCTCAAACATCGCCGTTGCGATAATAGAGCTTGAGTCCGACAGCTTCGACGCGCACGAATATATAAACAGCCTCATTGAGGTCCGTTCGCACTGCTTTGATGAGTATTACGCAGAATACAGCAAAAAATTTATCCTTTGATACCGAATCAGAACCCTCTCCGTTCCGACGGAGAGGGTATTTTTATTAATAATTTGTTTACAAGTTGCTATACACATGGTATAATTAGAAAAACTTAGATTTTTGGTGAAAAAACCATGTCCCGCTTGAAATACCTTGTATTTTTTATAATTTCGCTTGTAATATTCGGAACAAACGGCCTGCTTGTGGCAAACATATCGCTTGAAAGTGCCGAGATCGTGCTCATGCGCACCTTCCTCGGCTTTATCTTTCTGCTGGCAGTCGTGCTTATAAAGCGCTGCTTTTCATTTGCTGATCTTCGCGCGGACATAGTTCCGGCAACGGTAGGCGGAGCCGCGCTGGGGCTCAACTGGGTGCTGCTGTTCGGCGCGTACAGATACGCCGGAGTGAGCATTGCGACACTGACCTACTACTGCGGTCCCATGATAGTTCTCGCGCTAAGTCCGCTCATTTTCAAGGAAAAGTTTACGAAGAGCAAGCTGCTTGCGATAGCCGCCGTTGCCGTCGGCATGGTGTGCATAACCGGAAATGTCAGCCGCGGCTCCGATGTGCAGACGGGGCTTATCCTCGGCGCAGGTGCTGCGCTTTTATACTCGCTTATCATAATCGTTACGAAGAATGTGAAGCATATGTCGGGGCTTAACTGCGCCTTTTACGAGCTTTTTATCTCGTTTCTCGTAATGGTTCTGTATCTTGTCATCGACGGCAGTCCGCTGCCCGTTATCCCGAAGTCCGGTGATATTCCCTTCGTTCTCATCATAGGCTTTGTAAATACGGGACTTGCGTATTATCTGTATTTTTCCTCGCTGCAAAAGCTGCCCGCGCAGACCTCGGCGCTTGTGAGCTACATAGACCCGCTCACCGCGCTCATCGTTTCCGCGCTGTTTCTCGGCGAAAAGCTCGGCGCTGTCCAGCTTGTCGGCGCGGTGCTTATTCTCGGCGGGGCTTGTCTCGGAGAGCTCAAACCGGCAGGGTCAAAGCGACTGTCGGAAAAAAATAAAACCGGAGGTAAATGATCTTGCATATTGTCATCATCATTATTCTCGCGCTCGCCTGCCTTCTCTGCGGAGTAAGGTTCATAAAAGCCATGGAGGAGGACGATCAGGAAAAAGCGACTATCCTCAAGGGCTTGACCACCGTTTGCTGCATCATTATCGCCATTGTCGCCTATCACATGACCGACTTTCCCCGCTTCGGTATGCTCGTTATCCTCGGTCTCGTGTTCGGCTTTATCGGTGATGAACTGCTCGCCCTGCGATTTGTCTACACCGACAAATTCAACACCTGCTTTCTCACCGGCGCCGGCGGCTTTCTCGTCGGGCATATCTTCTATCTGATAGCGCTCTACGGCATTGCACCCAAGGCATGGATCATCGCCGCGCCGCTGACCGCCGTAGCGCTCGTCATAGAGCTCATTAACTCTAAAAAGCACAAGCTCGACATGGGTAAGCTGTTCCTCCCGCTCGGCTTTTACGCGGCTGTAGTCTGCTTCATGGGCTGCTCGGCTATCGGTGCTTGCTGCTTTAGCTTCAGCGCGGGAACGCTGCTGTTTGCCGTTGCGGGCGTATGCTTTATAGCAAGCGACAGCATCCTTTCCGTGCAGTGCTTCAGCGACCATCCTTCAAATTTCAAAAACCGGCTTCTCCATGTTTTTTATTGGACGGCGCAGCTTCTCATTGCGCTCACACCGCTGTTTTTCTGACCCTGAATATTAAAGATCCCTCCGTACTCTTGTACGGAGGGATTTTCTTTTATTCTTTTATGACCTCGAGGCCCTGCATATACCGGCGCATCATATCGAAAATGTAGTTTCCCGAGACTCTGCGGACATAGCTTCGCGGACGCCTGTCGCCGACATGGAGCTCACGCACAAAGGTACCGTCCTTTGTGGCAAGCGACACGAAAACGGTGCCGACCTCGTGCACGCCGTCGCCGTCGGGACCGGCAAGTCCGGTAACACCTATGCCCATGTCGCTGCCGAGAAGACTGCGCACCCGCTCAGCCATTTCCTTTGCGACCTCATAGCTCACCGCCGTTTTTTCCTCGATGAGCTCAGGCGATATGCCGAGCAGCTTTACCTTTGCATCGTTGGTATAAGTTGTAACTCCGCCGAGAAAGAACTCGCTCGCGCCGGACATATCGGTAAAGCGCTTTGCAAGCTCTCCGCCGGTGCAGCTTTCGGCTGCCGCAAAGGTCATTTTCTTCTCCTTGAGGAGCTGCATGACGCTCTCCTCAACGGTATTGACATCTATGCCGAAAACAATGTCGCCGAGTACCGAGCAGGCGTGCTCGATAACGGGCTTCATCATTTCCTCGGCTTTTTCAACGCTTTCTGCCTTTGCGGTGACCTGTAAAAGGCAATCGCCCTCCTTGGCATACGGCGCCATGGTGGGGTTTGTCATCGCGTTCATCTCATCGCGGAATATCTGATCCATCGCGCTTTCGGACATACCGAAAACATGGATAGCGTGGGAGACTATCTGCTCATCGGAAAGCGATCTTAGATACGGCATCGCGCAGGCGCGGAACATTGCGTTGCACTCCTTGGGCGGTCCGGGCAGCATGAGAACTATCGTTCCGTCGGTACCCTTGAACGCGCAGCCCGGAGCCGTGCCCCAGTTGTTATGAAACACCGTGCACCCCTCCGGAAGCATCGCCTGCTTGAGGTTATTTCCCGTCATCTCCTTGCTGTAGCCCTTGTTGGTGAGATAATCGTACAGGCACTCCTTCTCGTGCTCGTTCATTTTAAGCTCAAGCCCGAACGAGCTTGCGAGTATCTGCTTTGTAAGATCGTCGCAGGTCGGTCCGAGCCCGCCGGTGGAGATGATAATATCCGCGCGCGAGCGGGCGATCTCGATGCAGTCGGCAAGGCGCTGGGGGTTATCGCCGACAACGGTGTGGTATTTTACATTGATTCCGATCTCGGACAGCATCAGCGATATGTCGCGGGCATCGGTATTGGTCGTGTGTCCTAAAAGGATCTCCGTTCCGACGGAAATTATTTCCGCATTGTATGCCTTTTTCAAGTTTATTCGCCTACCTTTATTCTTTCGATACCGGCATACGCCTCTTCTACGAGCGCGTCAATATCCAGAGCGGCTTCTATCCGCTCGACATCATTGAGCTTGGGCTTGGTCTTGGGATGCTTGGGCGTGAACACCGTGCAGCAGTCCTCGTACGGGAGTATGGAGGTCTCGAATGTGCCTATCCTGCGCGCGAGACGGACTATCTCCTCCTTGTCCATGCCTATGAGCGGCTGGAGCACCGGAAGCTCGGTGACTGCCTGAGTGGATGCCATCGCTTCCATGGTCTGGCTTGCTACCTGACCGAGGTTTTCGCCCGTGACTATGGCTTTTGCACCGTTTGCGTCGGCTATCTTCTGCGCAATGCGCATCATAAACCGGCGCATGATGAGCGTGAAATAGTCCTCGTCGCACTTGGCGCGTATCTCCTCCTGGATGTGCGTAAACGGCACGACCTCGATGGTCATTCTGCCGCAGTACACCGTGAGCAGCCGCGCAAGCTCTATCACCTTCTGCTTTGCCTGCTCGGATGTATATGGGAACGAGAAAAAATGCACGGGTATAAGGCGAACGCCGCGCTTTGCTATCATGTATGTCGATACCGGACTGTCGATACCGCCGGACAGCAGCGTTACCGCAACGCCGTTTGCACCCACCGGCATACCGCCAGCACCGGGAGTCGGGGTGGCGTGTACATAAGCGGCAAGGTCGCGCACCTCGACATGCACCGTAAGCTCCGGAGAGTGCACATCGACCTCGCAGTCGGGATATGCCTCGGCAAGCTCGCCGCCGACAAACTGCGCAAGCTCTATGCTCGTCATGGGAAAGCTCTTGTCGCTGCGCTTTGCCTCGCACTTGAAGCTTTTTGCCGCGAGCATATCGTCTTTAAGATACTCGATGGCAAGCTCGGCTATCTTCTTCGCGTCCTTTTCGCAGCCGGCGGCGCGGTTTACGGACGCAATGCCGAAAACCTTGGTCATCGCCTCGAAAGCGGCGTCCATATCGCTCGTTTCATCGACGGGCTCTATGTACACCGTTGACTGCATACAATAGGTTTTAAATTTCCCGATGGCTTCGAGCCTGCGCTTAATGTTGCTCATGAGCTTCTGCTCGAACGAGCGGCGGTTCAGCCCCTTGAGGACTATCTCGCCCTGCTTGAGGAGAATAATATCGTTTATCATTTCTTTTGCTCCTAACTATTTTTAACGAATTATTATATCATTATTTGCACCAAACCGCAACAAAAGCTCCGCAAAGCATTTTGCGGAGCACACACAACATCTAAATTATATTAGTTTTTGTGACTTATGTCAATATATTAATAAATTTGTTCACATTTTTCGTATATGCGCACAAAAATCTCATTGGATCTTCATGCAGCATTGCTCTTGAAATGCCGGTGCAAATTTGGTATCTTTAAAT
>SFLE01000017.1 GCA_004553495.1 Clostridiales bacterium
TTTCATGTTCGTCCTCCTTATCCTTTGCCAGCTTTGGTTTTCTCGGCCCTCTGGGCTTGGATTCGGGACGCTTTACCACGCCGTTTCTGAAATGCGTATCCTCGAATTTCTCGAAGAAAACAAATAATCCGAACCCATCTCCGATTAAGAAGATTTGGTTCGGATTATATTGGCTTGGTGCGGGTAACAGGGGTCGAACCTGCACGCCATAAGCACGAGAACCTAAATCTCGCATGTCTGCCAATTCCATCATACCCGCGTACAAATGTCATCATAACACAAGCAATATTTTTTTGTCAATTGCTTAATGGGGGTGTTGACTATTATGGCGCGAGTAATTACAATATTGCAGTATCTTTAGCAGCAATGTGCGGGAGGCTCGTGTTATGAAAAATAAATATGTCGCATATGTTATTGCCGCCGGCACGCTATGGGGCTTCATGGGGTTTTTCCGCAGAACGCTTGATACCATGGGCATTTCCGCGGTCGGCTGCATAGCGGTCAGGTGTATTTTTGCGGCGGTGCTGTTCGGTATCGCCGTTGCGATAAAAGAGCCCGCTGCGTTTAAAATTAAGCTGCGCGATATTTGGATGTTCCTCGGAAGCGGCATTCTGTCGCTGCTTGTCTTCGGCGTTTGCTATTTTAAGGCGATGGATCACATGAGCCTATCCGCCGCGGCAATATTGCTTTACACGGCGCCGTGCTTTGTGATACTGTTTTCGGCGCTGCTGTTTAAGGAAAAGCTGACTGGGCAAAAGCTTGCCGCCATGGTCATAGCGTTTCTGGGCTGCTGCCTTGTGTCGGGCATAGGGAGCGGGGAGACCCGCATAACGCCCATAGGCATAGGGCTCGGGCTTGCCGCCGGAGTTTGCTATGCTCTGTACAGCATTTTCAGCCGCTTTGCGCTCAATCGCGGCTATTCGAGCCTGACCATAAACTTCTACTCATGTCTGTTGGCAGCCATAGGCGCTACCGTGATCGGCGGAACGGAATACCTCACAACGATAACCTCAAGCAGCGGCAATTTCGCATTCGCGTTTGCTACGGGGCTTGTGACCTGCTTTTTGCCGTATCTGCTGTATACCCACGGACTTGAGGGACTCGAAAACGGCAAGGCATCCATCATGGCGTCCGTTGAGCCGGTCGTTGCAACTATAGTCGGCGTAGTTATATATAATGAAGCGCTTACCGTTATGAGCACCGTCGGAATAGTGCTCGTTCTTGCCGCGATAGTGCTTTTAAACATTAAGATAACAAAAAATCACGCAGTCGGCTGACTGCGTGATTTTAATATCCGCTTAATCCTCGCCTGCGGCTATCATCTGCAAAGCGTGCTCAAGAACCCCGATTATCGACTCAAGGTTCTGCCGCGCACCGGACTCGTTGCCGGGGAGATTTATGATAAGGCTTTTGCCGCGTATGCCGGCAACGCCTCGGGAGAGCATTGCGCGCGGGGTTATCTCAAGGCTGTAATGCAGCATCGCCTGCGGTATTGCGGGTATCTCCCTTGATATAACATCGCGGGTCGCCTCGGGCGTAATATCGCGCTTGCCAAAGCCCGTGCCGCCCGTTGATATGATGAGGTCTGCGCCAAGCTCATAGGCGCATTTAATGAACTCGGCAGAGATCTCGTGCCGTTCATCGGGGACAAGTCCTCTGTAAACAACATTGAATCCGGCATCGCTGAGCATCTGCGTTACGGCGGGACCGCTTTTGTCCGTTCTCTCGCCCTTGCTGCATCTGTCGCTGACTGTAATAACTGCTGCCTTGTAGCTCATATAGTCCTCCTTTTTAACGCAATATCACTTTTTGAAGCTGTCTTTAAGCGCAACTGCGCGATTGAATACAAGATGATCGGGAGTCGAGTCCTTGCTGTCAACGCAGAAATAGCCCATGCGCAGGAACTGGAACTGTGCCGGAGCGACTGCGCTCTCGAGCATTTTCTCAAGCTTGCAGCCGGTGAGCACCTCAAGAGACTCGGGATTTAAGCAACTGAGATAGTCCTTGTCGGCTGCATCGGGATCTGCGTCGGAGAAGAGATTGCTGTAAAGTCTCACTTCGGCGTCGGCGCAATTATTTGCATCGACCCAGTGTATCGTAGCGCCCTTGACCTTGCGCCCGTCGGCGGGATCACCTCCGCGGCTGTCGGGATCGTAGGTGGCAAGCACCTCAACGAGATTGCCGTTTTCGTCCTTGACGCATCCGGTGCAGGTGATGAGATACGCACCCTTCAGGCGGCACTCTGGGCCGGAGGGGTAGAGTCTTTTGTACTTCGGCACGGGAGTTTCGAGGAAATCGTCGGCCTCAATCCAAAGATCGCGCGAGAATGTTACCTTACGCACACCGGCGTTGGGATCGTTGGGGTTGTTTTCAACATCAAGCTCCTCGCTCTGACCCTCGGGGTAGTTGGTGATGGTGAGCTTTATCGGTCGCAGTACCGCCATTGCACGCTGAGCGTGCTCGTTGAGATCCTCGCGCAGGCAGTGCTCGAGGAACGGGAACTCAACGGTGCTCGGAACCTTTGCAACGCCTATCCTCTCGCAGAAATTGCGGATGGATGCGGGCGTGTATCCGCGGCGGCGCAGACCGCACAGCGTCGGCATGCGAGGATCGTCCCAGCCGGAAACTCTGCCCTCCTCAACAAGCCTTCTGAGCTTGCGCTTGCTGAGCACGGTGTAGTTGATGCCGAGGCGGGCAAACTCAATCTGTCTGGGCTTCGAGGGAACGGAGACATTGTTTATCACCCAGTCATAAAGCGGACGGTGGTCTTCGTATTCCAGCGAGCACAGCGAATGGGTTATGCCCTCGAGAGCGTCCTGAATGGGATGGGCAAAGTCATACATGGGGAAGATGCACCACTTTGTACCCTGACGGTGGTGCTCGATATAGCGGATGCGGTAGAGCACGGGGTCGCGCATATTGAAGTTGCCGGAGGCAAGGTCAATCTTAGCGCGCAGAGTGTATTTGCCCTCGGGGAACTCGCCGTTTTTCATGCGCTCGAATAAGTTGAGGTTTTCCTCAATGGGTCTGTCCCTGTAAGGGCTAATGGCAGGCTTGGAGGTGTCGCCGCGGTACTCCTTAAACTGTTCGGGAGTCAGCTCGCAGACATAGGCAAGCCCCTTTTTGATGAGCTCTATTGCAAACTCGTAAGTCTTTTCAAAATAATCCGAGCCGTAGAAGAAACGGTCGCCCCAGTCAAAGCCCAGCCAGTGAATGTCCTCCTTGATGGCATCGACATACTCGGTGTCCTCCTTTGCGGGATTGGTGTCGTCCATGCGCAGATTGCAGATGCCGCCGTACTTTTCAGCGGTACCAAAGTCAATAATAAGCGCCTTGCAGTGACCTATATGCAGATAGCCGTTCGGCTCGGGCGGAAATCTGGTGTGTACCTTCATTCTGGCGAAGCGTCCGCCTTCGGCGATGTCCTCGTCAATAAAATTTTCGATAAAATTTTTGCTTATCTCTTCCATGTTCTTACTCCTATACGATCGGATAGTAAAATTATAAACGATATTTGCCGCAATTACAATATTAAAGTTAAAAATGCGCACTACTGTTGCATATGCGGTTGAGATACTGCACAGACTGTGCTAAAATAAGCTCAGGTGATAAAAATGGACAATAAGTTTGACATTCTCATAATCGGCGCGGGACCTGCGGGCATATCCGCTGCGCTTACGGCGCGCAACCGCGGCAAGAGCGTCGGCGTTATCGCAAATCCGCCCGAGACCAGCAAGCTGTATCTTGCAGAGAGCGTCACAAACTACCCCGGTATATCCGGCAGCGGAAAGGATATCCTGCTCGCAATGCGTTCACAGCTTGAGCAAAGCGGCGCGGAGATAATATCCGGCAGGGCGCTCAGCGTTATGCCGATAGGCAAGACCGTAGGCGTTGCGGTCGGAAACGACTTCTACGAGGCGTCGGCTGTTATAATCGCCGCCGGCATAAGCCGAAATCCCATATGCAGCGGTGAAACTCAGTTTGTCGGCAGGGGAGTAAGCTATTGCGCCACCTGCGACGGTATGCTGTACCGCGGCAAAACGGTTGCCGTAATAGGTGACAGCGCCGAGGCCGAGCACGACAAGAGCTTTCTGCGCGGCATAGGCTGCGAGGTCATAGAGTTTTCGGGTAAAGAAAAATTCGACATTAAGGGCGGCATGAAGGCGGACACGCTTGTTGCCGACGGCAGGGAGTATAAAACCGACTGCATCTTTATTTTAAAGGACACGCTCGCCCCCGGCAGCCTTGTTTCGGGCATTGACAGCGAGCGCGGGATCATAAAAACCGACTCAAGCGGTAAAACTAACATCAAGGGCATTTTCGCCGCCGGTGACTGCACCGGAGCACCGTACCAGATAGCAAAGGCGGTGGGTGAGGGCAACGTCGCTGCGCTCGCAGCCTGTGAATATATAAATAACATCGAAAAGGAGATATAAAAATGTCAGTTATGCATCTTACAAAGGACAATTTCGATTCCATCACATCCTCCGGTCTCGTCCTGGTCGATTTCTGGGCGACATGGTGCGGACCCTGTCGTATGCAGGCACCCATACTCGAGGAGTTTGACAAGCAGATGGAGGGTAGGGTAAAGGTCTGCAAGCTCGATGTTGATGATAACCCCGCTATCGCTCAGCGCTTTGGAGTTATGAGCATACCCACGCTCATCGCATTCAAAGACGGCAAGCAGATAAGCAAAGAGGTCGGCGTCACCAGCTGCGAAGAGCTCATGCTCATGTTCGGCTGAGCTTAGTTGAAAATTTTGTTGCATTTTTGATCGCATCCGTATATAATTAATTATCAATTTTGACGCGGATACGATCAAATTTTTTGCAGGAGGAAACTATGTTTGACTATATAATTAGCTGCTGCTCGACCGCAGACCTCACAAAGGAACATTTTGAGGCTCGTGACATTAAATATGTTTGCTTCCACTATTCTCTCAACGGCGAGAATTACATGGACGACCTTGGTCAGAGCATGCCGTTCGAGGAGTTTTATAAGAAAATGGCTGAAGGCGCCGACACCATGACCAGCCAGGTCAATGTCGCCGAGTATATTGATTTCTTCACACCTTACCTCAAGCAGGGCAAGGACATTCTCCATGTCACCCTTTCCAGCGGCATTTCCGGCACGATCAACTCCGCCCGCAACGCCGCCGAGATCCTCGCCGAGGAATACCCCGAGCGCAAGATCTACATAGTCGATTCTCTCGGCGCATCCTCCGGCTACGGACTTCTCATGGACGCACTTGCCGATAAGCGCGACGAGGGGCTGAGCGTTGACGAAGCGCGCGAATGGCTCGAGGAAAATAAGCTCCATCTGCACCATTGGTTCTTCTCCACAGACCTCAGCTTCTATGTCAAGGGCGGCAGGATTTCCAAGGCAGCCGGCTTTGTCGGCACTGTTCTGAGCATCTGCCCGCTGCTTAACATGGATAACCTCGGCAGACTCATCCCCAGAGAGAAGATCCGTACTAAGAAAAAGGTCATTAAGGCCATCGTTGACCGCATGGAGCAGTGCGCAAACGACGGTCTTGACTACTCCGGCAAGTGCTATATCTCACAGTCCGGCTGCATTGAGGACGCAAAGGAAGTCGCGGCTCTCGTTGAAGAGCGCTTCCCCAAACTCAACGGCAAGGTAGAGATAAACTATGTCGGAACTACCATCGGCAGCCACACCGGACCCGGAACCGTTGCACTGTTTTTCTGGGGCAGCGAGCGCGGCGAATGATCCGCACTTGACTTTATTTATAGAATGTGCATATAATAAGCAAAGCTAAAGGCGTTGAAGGACAGGAGTAGGTCAAGCGGGCTTTTCAGAGAGGAAACGGCAGGTGAAAGTTTCCAAGCCGCGCCGCCGAAGGTCGGTCCGGAGCAGCCGCACTGAATTTCTGTAGGTGCGGACGGGCGCTCCCGTTACAGAGCACAGAGTGTCATGCCTTTCGGCATGGAACTCAGGTGGTACCGCGTAATATCTGCGTCCTGAGCAATATCGGGGCGCAGTTTTTTTATTGCAATAAGCTACAGGAGGAGTAAAAATGAAAGAATTACCGAAGGTGTATGACCCCGGTACGGTGGAAAAAAGAATATATGATATGTGGCAGTCGCAGGGCTGCTTTAAGGGAGTTATAGACCCCGATAAGAAGCCGTTTTCCATAGTTATGCCGCCTCCCAATGTTACCGGTCAGCTGCACATGGGTCATGCGCTTGACTCGACTCTTCAGGATATTCTCACAAGATACAAGCGTATGCAGGGCTATGCCGCGCTTTGGCTGCCCGGCACCGACCATGCGGGCATCGCAACGCAGATAAAGGTCGAAGAGGAGCTGCGCAAAAAGGAAGGCCTCACGAGATATGACCTCGGACGCGAGAAATTCCTAGACCGCGTTTGGGACTGGAAGAATAAATACGGCGACCGTATCGTTGAGCAGCAGAAGGTGCTCGGTGCATCCTGCGATTGGGACAGAAGTGCCTTTACCATGGACGATCAGCGCGCAAAGAGTGTTCGTGAGACCTTCTGCGAGCTATATGAAAAGGGGCTTATCTACAAAGGCAGCAGGATAATAAACTGGTGTCCGAAATGCCGCACCGCGCTTTCCGACGCTGAGGTCGAATACAAGGATATGCCCGGCTCGTTCTGGCATATCAGATACCCCATCGAGGACTCCGACGAGGAGTTTATCATTGCAACCACCCGTCCGGAGACCATGCTCGGCGACTCCGGCGTTGCGGTGCATCCGGATGATGAGCGTTATAAGCACCTTGTTGGCAAAAACGCCATTCTGCCGCTGGTGGGCAGAAAGCTGCCCATCGTTGCCGATGAGTATGTCGAGCTCGGCTTCGGCACCGGCGCCGTTAAAATGACTCCGTGCCACGACCCCAATGACTATGAGGTCGGACTGAGACATAACCTTGAGCAGATACTCTGCATCGACGAGGATGCAAAGATAATAAACGGCGGCAAGTATAACGGTATGGACCGCTATGAGGCGCGCAAGGCTATCGTCGCCGACCTCGAGGAGCAGGGCTATCTCGTGAAGGTCGAGCCGTATAACCACAATGTCGGCTGCTGCTACCGCTGCGGCACAGTGGTCGAGCCGCTCACGAGCCCCCAGTGGTTTGTAAAAATGAAGCCTCTTGCGGAAGCGGCTATCGAGGTCGTCAAGGACGGCAGGATAAAGTTCGTTCCCGAGAGATTTACAAAGACTTATATGAACTGGATGGAGAATGTGCATGACTGGTGCATTTCCCGCCAGCTCTGGTGGGGCCACCGCATTCCGGCGTGGTACTGCGACGACTGCGGCAAAATGACCGTTTCGCGCACCGATCCCTGCGAGTGCGCACATTGCGGCAGCAAGAGCATCCATCAGGAAGAGGATGTTCTCGACACATGGTTCTCCTCGGCGCTGTGGCCCTTCTCCACGATGGGCTGGCCCGATAAGACACCGGAGCTTGACTACTGGTACCCGACCTCCGTCATGGTCACCGGCTATGACATCATCTTCTTCTGGGTCGCAAGAATGATATTCTCCGGCATGGAGCAGATGAAAAAGGAGCCGTTCCACACCGTTTTCATACACGGACTTGTACGCGACAGTCAGGGCAGAAAAATGTCCAAGAGCCTCGGCAACGGCATCGACCCGTTGGAGATGGCGGAGAGATACGGCGCCGATGCGCTGAGGTTTAACCTCATAACCGGCAACAGCCCCGGCAATGACATGCGCTTTTATGTTGAAAAGTGCGAGGCAATGCGCAATTTCTGCAATAAGATATGGAACGCCTCCCGCTTTGTCATGATGAACCTCACCGTTGAGGATAATCACCTCCCCGAAAAGCTCGAGACCGAGGACAAGTGGATCCTTTCAAAGCTCAACCGCGTTATCAAAGAAGTCTGCGATAATATGGACAGCTTTGAGCTCGGTGTTGCCGCCGGCAAGATCTACGACTTTATCTGGGATGATTACTGCGACTGGTATATCGAGCTGACCAAGCCCCGCCTTAACGGCGACGATGAAGCCGGCAAGGAGAGCGCTCAGCGCGTTCTGCTGTATGTTCTCGTTGAGATACTCAAGCTCCTGCACCCGTTCATGCCTTTTATAACCGAGGAAATATGGCAGGCGCTCCCGCACGAGGGCAATGCGCTCATGGTGCAGTCCTATCCCGAGTACAGTGCCGGGCTTGATTTCCCCGAGGATGAGGTAAACTTCGGCATGGTCATGGATGCTATCAAGGCAGTCCGCGCCCGCAGAGCCGAGATGAATGTGCCTCCGTCCAGAAAGAGCCATCTTATCATAGTCACCGACAAGGCAAAGGCGTTTGCCGATGGCGAAAAGTTTATCTGCAAGCTGGCGTATGCCTCGGCTGTCGAGGTCCGCGCGGAGCTTCCGGAGACTACCGACGGTATGGTTTCGGTCATAACGGACAATGCGAGAATGTTCATGCCCATGGCGGAGCTCGTTGACCTCGAAAAGGAACGCGCGCGAATGGAAAAGGAGCTTGCAAACGCCAAAAAGCAGCTCGACGGGCAGATAGCAAAGCTTGCGAACGAGAATTTCGTCTCCCGCGCGCCCGAAAAGGTCGTCAATGTCGAGCGTGAGAAAAAGGCAAAGCTCGAGGCGCTTATAGAAAATCTTGAAGAGAGTCTGAAAAATCTCGGATAGGTCTGACCGGCTTTTACAAAATCCGCATATATCAGCATTTAAACTGATCCTGTGCATTAAGCACGGGATCAGTTTTTTTATTTACATTGCATTGGAGTGAAGAAAATGAACATTTGGTCGGAGTATTCCGATGGCAGACTGACCGTGATGCTCGCCGGTGAGCTCGATCACCACGGTGCGAAAACGACGGTCACCGCCATATCCGACGCCATTGACAGCAAGCTGCCGCGCGACCTTATCCTCGATATGACAAAGCTCACATTTATGGACTCCTCCGGCATAGCCGTTATCATCCGCACCTATAAGAAAATGCGCGATTCCGGCGGCAGAATGTACATCGAAAACCCGCAGCCGCAGCCGCTGAAGGTGCTCGATGCTTCCGGAATAGACCGGATGATACCCATAGCGGCAAAAAGGGAGGTAACAACATGAAAGTTTCAAACTACATAAAGCTTGAGTTCCCGAGCTGCAGCGCGAACGAGAGCTTTGCAAGGGCGGCAGCAGCAGGCTTTGCGGCGCAGCTCGACCCCACCCTTGATGAGCTCGGCGATATAAAAACCTCGGTAAGCGAGGCGGTGACTAACTGCATAGTCCACGCCTATCCCGACAGCATCGGAAAGATAACCATGCGCCTCAGGATAATAGACGGTGAGAAGCTTGAGATAACCATTCGGGACAAGGGGCGCGGCATAGACGATCTTCAGCAGGCGATGCAGCCAATGTACACCACCGGCGGCGAGGAGCGCAGCGGAATGGGCTTTACCATCATGGAAAGCTTTATGGACAAGCTGACCGTAAAGAGCACTGCCGGTAAGGGCACAACCGTCACCATGCTCCGCACGATCCGCCAGCGCAGAAGCATGAGATGACCGACTGTATGTTAAACGACCTGCGCCTTGCAAAGTCGGGCGACAGGGAAGCGGCACAGCGGCTCGTTGAGGAAAACTCGGGGCTTATCTGGAGCGTTGCGCGCCGCTTTTTCGGCAGGGGAACGGAGCCGGACGACCTGTATCAGCTCGGCTGCCTCGGCTTTTTAAAGGCGATAGAGGGCTTTGATATGAGCTTCGGAACGCAGTTTTCAACCTATGCCGTGCCGAAGATATCGGGCGAGATACGCCGGTTTCTGCGCGATGACGGTGCAGTTAAGGTCAGCCGCAGCATAAAAGAGCAGGCCCAGCGCATAAAAGCAGCCCGCAGCGGGCTCGAGCAGCGGCTCGGCAGGGAGGTGCACATATCTGAGCTTGCCTCGGAAACGGGGCTGACGGCGGAGGAGATCGCCTTTGCCGAAACAGCCACGAGTCAGACCGAGAGTCTTCAGCGCGAGACTGGCGAGGACGGCTTTACTCTTGAGCATGTTCTGACCGACGGGGCACAGGAGGAGCGCATGATAGAGTATGTCGCTCTGCGCTGCGCGCTTGAAAACCTTCCGGAAAAGGAGCGAAAGACCCTGTATCTGCGGTATTTTCATGGCATGACGCAGGAAAAAACGGCGAAGGTGCTCGGTGTTTCACAGGTTCAGATATCGCGCCTTGAGCGCAGAGCGATAGAAACGCTGCGCAAAATGCTTAAATAAAACGGCTTACGGAGAGTAAATATGCTCACCGTAAGCTTTTTAATTATTAAGAATTTATTAATTCTTAATGCAGGTATTGAATTTTTAAAAAGCGGCGTTAAAATAGCTTGGTACATTAGAATGGAGGTGCTGTGATTTGGAAAAAAGCAAGAGAGATAAAGCGCTGAATATGCTCAGCGGCTCTATGTGGGATAAAATTCTGCGCTATGCCCTGCCGGTCGCGGCAACGGGAATATTAGGGCAGCTTTTTAATGCCTCCGATGTTGCCATAGTAGGAAACTTTGCCTCCACGGATAAGGTCGCGGCGGTTGCCGCCGTCGGCGCGAACGGACCGGTCATCGGCCTTGTCCTGAACCTTTTCATCGGCATCGCTCTGGGCGCGAATGTCGTAATCGCAAACGCTATCGGCAGAGGAGACAGGGAAACGGTCTCAAAAGCCGTTCATACATCGATCGTCGCCTCCGTTGTCGGAGGATTTATCGTTATGCTGATCGGTCAGGCATTGGCAAAGCCTGTGCTGCTCATGCTGAATGTTCCGGACGAGGTTTTCCCGCTTGCGATGAAATATATGCGGATATATCTTGTCGGTATGCCGGTGATCCTGCTTTATAACTTTGAGTCTGCGATATTCAGAAGTGCGGGAGATACGAAAACGCCGCTTTTGGCGCTTGCAATATCCGGCGTTCTGAATGTTATACTAAACATTTTCTTTGTAACCGTCCTTGACATGACGGTAGACGGCGTTGCCGTTGCCACCGTTATAGCAAATGCGGTGAGCGCTGCTATTCTCGGTGCAAAGCTTATAAAAAGCGAGCTCTCCATCTGTGTGGAGCTAAAATTACTGCGCGTAGATTGGAAAATACTTTTGCGCATACTTAAAATCGGTTTGCCGGCAGGTATACAGAGCGCGGTATTCTCGCTTTCCAATATTATCATATCGTCCGCGATAAACAGTCTCGGCAAGGTAACCATGGCGGCATCCTCCGCGGCGTTTAATGTCGAAATTGTGGCATATTATATTCTGAATTCATTCGGTCAGGCGTGCACTACATTTGTAAGTCAGAACTACGGTGCGGCGCAGATCGACCGCTGCCGCAAGACATTGAAGCTCTGCATTATCGAAGATGTCATCGCAACCGGCGTTACGGTTTTTGCCATGCTTCTTGCGGGCAGATTTCTCATCAGTCTGTTCAATAACGACCCCGAGGTCATCGAAATCGGCTTTACGCGCCTGAAAATAGTATATACCTCGTATGTATTCTCCCTTTTGTACGAGCTCATGTCGTCGTATATGCGCGGCTACGGCATATCGCTCGTACCGGCGATCCTGACAATGCTTGGTGTGTGCGGTATACGCATCACATGGATATACGCCGTTTTTCCTATGAGCAGAACATTTGCCACTATAATGACCGTTTACCCCATAAGTCTTGCCGCAACGGCTATTTTCATATTTGCCGCGCTCTTGATCTACCGTCCTGCTAAACGATATGAGCATGTCAAGGTTGAGCCTTGAAACACTGAAACATTCGTGGTACAATATCTCGTCATGAATACTGCTTTTGAAAAACAATATATAGAAGAGAGAAAAAAAGTCATAGAGAATGATTTTGCCGCGCTAAATCCCATGCAGAGAAAGGCTGTCATGGCGACACAGGGTGCGCTGCTTATCCTTGCAGGCGCGGGCAGCGGCAAAACAACGGTTCTTATAAACAGGATCGCAAACCTCATGCGTTACGGCAGAGCGGGAGACTGCGATGAGCTTCCTGAAAACGCCTGCGAGGAGGATGTTGAGATCATGCGCCGCGGCGGAGACGAGGCAAGGGCAATAGCCGCCTTTGAGCCGGTAGAGCCGTGGAGAATACTTGCAATCACATTTACGAACAAGGCCGCCGACGAGCTCAAGGCGAGACTTTCCAATATGCTTGGCGAGGCGGGCGCGGATGTGTGGGCTTCGACATTTCACTCCGCCTGCGTCAGGATACTCAGACGCGATGCCGAAAGGCTCGGCTTCCCTAAAAGCTTCACCATATATGACACCTCCGACAGCATGAGCCTTGTAAAGCACATTCTGCGTGATTTTGACCTTGACGATAAGAAATTCCCGCCGCGCGTGCTGCTTTCCGAGATAAGCCGCGCTAAGGACGACGGCTGCTCGGCGCAGGAGTACCATGCCCGCGCAAGGGCAAGCGGCGATATGCGCAGAGTGAAGATAGCCGAGATCTATGAGGAATACTCCCGCAGGGCATATGCCGCCGGTGCGATGGATTTCGACGATCTCATATTCTACACCGTAAAGCTCCTCAACGAAAACGAGGACATCTGCACCTATTGGCAGAAGCGGTTTAAATACATACTCATCGACGAGTATCAGGACACGAACAAGCTCCAGTATCAGCTCGCTTCAAAGCTTGCCGAGGGCTGGGGGAATATCTGCGTTGTCGGCGACGACGACCAGAGCATATATAAATTTCGCGGCGCAACCATAGAGAACATCCTTTCGTTTGAGGATGAATACAAGGGCTGCCGCGTCATTCGCCTTGAGCAGAACTACCGCAGCACGGCGCACATTCTCGGTGCGGCAAACGCCGTTATCAGGAATAATGTCGGCAGAAAAGGCAAGGAACTGTGGACAAACGGCGACGACGGGCTTCTTCCGGAGCTTTATGTCGCCGACAATGAGCACGATGAGGCGCGATTTGTAGCCTCCAAGATACTCGGACTCTACGGCAAGGGCTCGGCGTGGCGCGATAACGCGGTGCTCTACCGAATGAATGCTCAGTCGCACCAGATAGAACAGGCATTCAAGCGCAACGGCATACCGTATAAAGTGTTCGGCGGCACGGGCTTTTTTGACCGCGCCGAGGTAAAGGATATGCTCGCGTATCTGTGCGTTATCGCCTCTCCGAGCGATGATCTGCGCCTTGCAAGAATAATCAATAACCCGCCGCGCGGCATAGGCGCTAAAAGTGTTGAAACGGCGGCGAAGATAGCCGCGGAAAACGGCAAGCCGCTGTTTGATGTCATAAGACAGGCGGACCTTTATCCGGAACTCAGCCGCTCGGCGCCGCGTATGCTCCTTTTTGCGGGCATGATAAACGAGCTTATAGCCCAGAAGGACGAGCTTGCACCCGATCTTCTGTATGATCAGCTCGTTGAAAGAACCGGCTATCTGCGTATGCTCGAGGAGAAAAACACCGTTGAGGACTCCGCGCGCGCCGAAAATATCCGCGAGCTCAAATCGAGCATAATAAACTACAAGGGCGAGACGACCGAGCCCACTCTCGAGGGCTATCTTGCCGATGTCGCGCTGTACACCGATATGGACAACTACGAAAAGGATGACGACTGCGTTGTCATGATGACTATGCATTCGGCAAAGGGACTTGAGTTTCCCAATGTCTTTGTCGTGGGCTGCGAGGAGGGAATATTCCCTGGAATAAGAGCGATAGGCGAGCCTGACGAGATGGAAGAGGAGCGCCGGCTCTGCTATGTTGCGATAACCCGCGCGAAAAAGTGCTTGTTTCTGTCGTGCGCAAGGCAGAGAATGATCTTCGGCAGGACTACCGCAAACCGTGTTTCGCGCTTTATCGACGAAATACCGCCCGAGCACATAGAAAAACGCGGCATTCCTGCGGGCTACGGTTACTCGGAAAAATCTAAGGTCGAGAAGGAATTTGCCCGCCGCTCGCCGTCGTTTACCCAGCACCGCCGCAATGTTGCGCCGCCGCAGCGTTCTGCCGAGCCCAAGGCTGCCGCCGCACCTCAGTTCGTCGTCGGCGACAGGGTGCAGCACAAGGCTTTCGGAGCGGGAACGCTCAGAAAAATGACGCCTATGGGCAATGATTATCTTATAGAGATCGAATTTGACGGCGGCACGACCAAAAAGCTCATGCTGCGTGCGGCTGCTCTGCATATGGTAAAAATATAGCTATGAAAAATATGAATAAGGCTGCCGTAGGTCGTATTGCGCTTATCTGCACAACGCTCATATGGGGCAGCTCGTTTGTCATTTTAAAATCCGCGCTTGACAGCATAACTCCGCTGTGGGTGCTTGCGATCCGCTTCGGCGGAGCTGCCCTTATCATGCTTCTTGCCTGCCTGTCCAAGCTCAAAAAGCTCGATAAGCAGTATGTAAAGGGCGGCATCACCATGGGGGTACTGCTTGCGTTTGCCTATATCGTCCAGACCTACGGACTGGTGTACACTACTCCCGGCAAAAATGCCTTTTTAACGGCTACTTATTGCATCCTCGTTCCGTTCCTGTACTGGGCTATCGCGGGCAAAAAGCCTGATAAATTCAATGTTATCGCGGCTCTTGTATGTCTTGTGGGCATGGGCTTTGTGTGCCTTAACAGCGACCTCAGCATAAATGTCGGCGATATGCTCACGATATGCTGCGGCCTTTTCTACGGACTTCACATCATCATAACCGCCCGCACCGTTGAAAACCGCGACCCGCTGCTGCTTACCATGCTGCAATTTGCCGCCGGAGCGCTCGTGTGCCTTGCGGGAGCGGCATTGTTCGAGCCCGTGCCAAAGAATATACCCCCCGGCTCGTGGGCAGGCATTGCGTACCTCACATTCGTCTGCACCGGACTGTGCTTTTTCCTCCAGACCATCGGTCAGAAATACACGCCGCCGTCTCAGGCAGCCGTTATACTGACGCTCGAGTCCGTTTTCGGAACCGCAATATCGGTGGTGCTCGGCGAGGAAACGCTTACATTCAATATCGTGCTCGGCTTCTGTCTTATATTCTTTGCGATATTAACGAGCGAAACAAAGCTTGAATTTTTACATAACATAGGTAAAAAGCGCAACTGAGGTTGCGCTTTTTGCTGTTTTGATGCAATAATATATTAAGCTCACGGAAGTAGGTGATCTAAGTGATAAAGATCCTGATAGTTGAAGACGAAAAACCGATATCCGACCTTATAAAGCTCAGCCTCAGCAAATCGGGCTACAACTGCGACTGCGTTTACGACGGCATGAAGGCCGCAGATGCGCTCGACGAAAAGGTCTACGATCTGGTGCTGCTTGATGTCATGCTGCCGCAGGTCGACGGCTTTGAACTCATGGAGTATATCCGCCCGCTCGGGGTGCCGGTGATATTCATAACGGCGAAAAACTCGGTAGCCGACAGAGTAAAGGGGCTGCGCATGGGTGCGGAGGACTATATAGTAAAGCCGTTCGAGGTACTCGAATTGCAGGCGAGGGTAGCTGTCGTTTTAAGGCGGTATAATAAAACCGACAGGGTGATAAGCATCGGCGGTCTGACCATCGACACGCAGTCCATGCAGGTGTTCCGTGACGAAAGCGAGATCGCGCTCACCCGCAAGGAGTTCGAGCTGCTTCTGCTGTTTGCGCGAAACCCCGGCACAGCGCTATACCGCGAGACCATATACGAGCGCGTGTGGGGCGGGGATTATACCTGCGGCTCAAAAACCGTGGATCTCCATGTCCAGCGCCTGCGCAAAAAGGTCGGCTGGGATAAAAGGCTGCGCGCCATCAATAAGGTGGGCTACAGATTGGAGGCGTGATATGCGTTTCAGGCTCAAAATAACCGTTTGCATGATATGGCTGCTGTCGCTGTCATTCGGCATAGGCGGAAGCCTTATGCTGTCAAGCTCGTTTAACTCCGCTCTGGAACAGGAAAAGGATGCCGCCGAGAGCTCATACAGCTTTCTTGTAAAAACCGTGCAGATGGTAAACGACATATCGGCTCTGCCCAACCGCTCCGATATTACCGAGGTGATAAAGCAGCTTGACAGCGTTGGCATGATCGGCTTCAGCTCCGTTTGGGTGTACGCCGATGACGAGATTATATACTGTTCCGGAGACCTTGAGCCCAAAGAGCTTGACGGCGTAAACGGCATAAGCGTTAAAACCCTCGACGACGGCAAAAGCTATTATAAGCTCAGCGGCGCTATCGAGACAGAGGCTGATACCCTGCATCTTACCGCGTTTTGGGACATTTCGTCCGTGTACGATATGCGGCATGAGCAATATAAGACATACATGATAGTTTTCGCTGCGACCATTGCCGTGGGTGCTGTGCTGTCATACCTTATGGCAAGGCTCATAACAAAACCGCTTGACAGGCTGACGAACGCAACGAAAAAGCTTGCCGCCGGAGAGCTTTCCTATCGCTGCGGCATAAAGAGCGGCGATGAGCTCGGTCAGCTTTCAAGAGACTTCGACGCAATGGCGTCAAAGCTTGAGGAGAACATGGAGCAGATGCAGGACACCGTGCACCGGCAGGAGGAGTTTATGGGCAGCTTTGCGCATGAGCTCAAGACCCCCATGACCTCCATTATCGGCTATGCCGACCTCCTGCGCGGTCAGAGCCTTAACGCGTCGGAGCGGATGGACGCTGCAAATTACATTTTCTCCGAGGGCAAGCGCCTTGAGAGCCTGTCGCTGAAGCTGCTGGACATTATGGTGCTGAAAAACACAAAGCTCGATTTAAAAAGCACATCTCCGGCGCAGCTTATAGAAAGCGTCGTGCAGTATCTGAGACCGTCTTACGAAAAGCAGGGGATAACGATCAGCTACTCATGCGGCGTCGGACGGTGCCTGCTGGAGCCGGACCTTGTAAAATCGCTCATCGTAAATCTTATGGATAACGCGCGTAAAGCCCTCGATAGCGGCGGGCAGATAGATATAAGCTCAAAAATGCTCAGCGACGGATGCAGCATAACGGTAAAGGACAACGGCCCCGGCATTCCGCCGGAGGCGATGGCACACCTTACCGAGGCGTTTTACAGGGTAGATAAATCCCGCTCACGAGCACAGGGCGGCGCCGGACTGGGGCTTTCGCTGTGCAATGATATAGCAAGGCTGCATAACGGCAGCATAAGATTTGAAAGCAGCGCCGGAAACGGTACCGGCGTAACGGTGGAGCTTCACGGAGGTGCGGCATGAAAAACACAGCCTTAGCAATAGCTGCAATAATAATCGCCGTATGCATCGGCTTCGGTATACCGCTTGCATCGGCAAAAATTCAGGATAACGCCCTTTTGAACGGCACCGAGAGCCTTGATAAAGCCGAAGCGACGCTTGGTTTAAACGGCAGGGGCAGCATAAGTCTTGCACAAAAGTTTGTGCTCGTAGGCATTAACGACGGCATATATTCCGCCGACCTTTCGGAAGGCAAATATATGCTGGCGTCTCAGGCGGCAGAAAAAGCGCGGGAATATGCCGAAATGCTCGAACAATTCGGCATAAGGTGCGTACATCTGCAATCGGCTGAGTACATTGAGGAGGCCCCTCAGCCTATGCTCGTCGTTGACGACTCCGGCGAGCTTCCGTCTATCATAGTCTGGAGCGTGACCATTTACGACGAAAACGGCAGCATGACATTCACGATCGACGACGAGACCGGAACGCTGCTTGCGCTTACCTACTATGCAAACGATTACACCGGCTGGACCGAGGCACAGCCCGTGCAGCCGGATATAGCGCTGCTGCGCGACATTGCGGATACATTTGCCGCGCTCATAGGAGCCAATATAAACAGCGTTTCTCCCGCGGAGAATATTCGACCGTATTATACGGACTATATTTTCATAAACGCCGTTTTTGCCGACGGGCAGGAGATAGGCGGCGAGAGCGATGACGATAAGATGAGCAATGCCCTGCTGCTGCGCATATGCGACAAGGGCTACAGCTTTAATCATGAAATGTACGGGTGAGAGAAATGAGACACAGAAAAAACCACGCATTAGCGGTGATAGCCGCGCTCATAGCCATTGCCATAATAGCGGTGGCGGCAGTAAAGAGCGATATATTCGTAAATAAAAACACCGTGCGCGATGAGCCGGCACCGGATTGGGTCGATGTTCAGCTTATAACGGTCGACGGTCACTCGCGCCGCGGCGTTAAGCTTGAGGAGATAAACGACATTGTCGTTCACTATGTCGGCAATCCAAACACTACCGCGCAGCAGAACAGAAACTACTTTGACGGCACCGAGAGCACGGTCAGCTCACATTTTGTCGTAGGGCTTGACGGCGAGATCATACAGTGCCTCCCGTTGGACGAAAAATCATCGGCCACCAGCGAGCGTAACCGCGATACCATTTCCATAGAGGTCTGCCATCCCGATGAAAGCGGCAAGTTTACCGAGGCTACATACGCCTCTCTCGTCCGTCTTACGGCGTGGCTCTGCGATACATACGGGCTGTCGGTCGAGCATGTCATCCGCCATTACGATACCTGCGGCAAGGAATGCCCCCTGTATTTCGTTGAGCACGAGGACGCATGGGAGCGCTTTAAATCGGATGTTGACGCATCCATATAGCAAAAACCACACAGGCAAAACGCCTGTGTGGTTTGTTTATAGAGAGAAGTTATGCTTCGATTTCCTTTGCGGGATCCTTTGCGAGCTTCTTCTGGAGCCAATCCTTGCCGTTTACGAAGCGCTCAACTATGAAGGACACAACATAGTCGCCTGCTGCGTTTACCATGGTCGCGGGAGGATCGACGAGGTTTCCTATAGCCAGTGCGATGGGGAATGCGATTGCGAGCTGGTCAGGGAAGAACAGCGTGCACAAAACGAGCTCGCCGGTACCGCCGCCTCCAGGTATGCCGCTCATTGCGACAGAGGAGAATACCGCAACGATTATAGCCAGTATCGCCTGACCGGTGCCGAAGTCCAGACCGAATATGCCGAACAGGAATGCGACCTTTACAATGGCGCTCATTGCCGAGCCGTCCATGTGCATCGTTGCGCCAATGGGGATGACTATGTTGGAAACTTCCTTGGAAACGCCGGTCTCCTCGCAGACCTCCATGTTAGTCGGGATGGTCGCAACGGAGGAACAGGTGCCGAACGATACCGCAGCGGGACGGAACAGGTGCTTCCACATGACCTTTGCGCCGCCCTTGCCGCCGCCGAAACGGGCGTAGATGGGGAAGAAGATGAACATATATGCAAAGCACAGCACATAGTAAACTATGAGGGTGCGGCTATAGTCGCCGATGAGGTCGGGGCCGTAGGTAGCAACGAGGTATGCAAAGAAGCCGAAGAAGCCGATAGGAGCGTAGTAGGTGATGATCTTAACGACATTCATGAGAATGGTCGTAAGGTTATCGAGCATTTTGGCGACCATGGTCTCCTTGCCGCCGGCCATCTGTATACCGAAGCCGAAGAAGATGGCTGCGATTATCAGCGGGAGTATTGCCTTGCGGCTCCAAAGCTCGGTGAAGTCGGGCTTTGTAAAGAAGTTAATGATCATATCGGTAACGCCGAGAGTTGCATCGACCTCGCCTTCAGCTACCGTGTAGCTGCCGCTGACGATGGGGAAGCAGCGCACAACTATGTACATGATAACAGCGGCGATGGCTGCCGTTACGAAGAATGTACCAACGGTGATGCCCATTACCTTGCCCGCGCGCTTTGCGCTCGACATATTTGCAATAGCAGAGGATATCGAGCAGAAAACCATTGGAACAACAACACAGAACATGAGGTTTATAAACACCGTTCCGAGAGGCTCGAGAACGGTTGCGCCCTTGGACACGACCTCGCCTGAGGCGTCCTTTACAACAGGATTGAGTGCACCGACGACGCAGCCGCCGATAATGCCCAGAAGCATGAATATTATAAAGCCGTATGATTTAAAGAAAGATTTTTTCGTCATTACATACACTCCTAAAATGTTTTCTGAGAAAATTATATTCAGAACTATTTGCCATGTAAATTGACAATAGTGCTTGAAACATTGCAAATCGTGCTATATAATACCTATCAGCAACGATGCGGAGGCAGAATGATGACACAGCGGTATCAATATGCAAACGACGGCTATCTGAACGAGAACTTCCGCCTTTTCCACCTCAAGGACACTTCCGGTCAGGAAAAGGACTTTCATTTTCATGAGTTTGACAAGCTCGTGATACTCATATCCGGAAGCGTTGATTACACCGTTGAGGGCACGACCTACAGGCTCGAGCCGTGGGATGTGCTGCTCGTGCGGCATCACATGATACATAAGGCTACTATCGATCTTAGCGTTCCGTATGAGAGGGTCATAATCTACCTTGACGCTGCGTATGTAGAGCGGTTCGCGCCGGAGGCAGGGCTCCTGGACTGTTTCACCGTAGCAGAAAAGCGGGGCTATTGCCTTGTAAGACCGTCTCGGGACAGCATACCGGAGCTGAGATCGGATATAGAGCGGCTTGAGAGCGTTATGGATGATAAGCTTTTCGGAGGGGACATTATGCGCGGTACAATGCTTGCACAGCTCCTTGTCAGGATAAACCGTGTAACTCTCAGCAACACCGCAAATGTGACCGTCAAAACCGAGGACGGCGGCAGGATAGCTCCCGCGCTGTCGTTTATCAATGAAAATATAACCGGAGAGCTCGGCATAGACGATATGGCCGCAATGTGCTATATGAGCCGCTATCACTTTATGCGCACATTTAAAGCGCAGACCGGCTGCACGGTGCACAATTATATTCGCCAGAAGCGTCTCGTGCTCGCTGCCCGACTTATACGGGAGGGGATGGCGGCATCGGCTGCCGCAGTCGAGTGCGGTTTTTCCGACTACTCCGCATTCCACCGCGCATTTACGAAAACCTTCAGGGTAAGCCCGGGGAAAATCAAGAAATAATATTATGTAAACCGCAGGGGCACGACCCTGCGGTGTTTTTTTAGCCCTGAGCTCCGGCAAACTTCTGCTTTACCTGATCCATCTTCTGCTGCTGAGCCTGCTCGGTGGTGTACCAGCCGTGGTTTGACATCTCTTTATATATGCTGTCCTGCATGCAGAGACTGTCATTGAGCGCAGTGGTAAACGCCTGATGCACATTCGCTGTGCTCGATTCGATGCTGCCGTGCATGAACAGGTCGCACACGCCCTTTGTGGTGAGAAGAAGGTTTTCCATAATATCTTTGTCATTCATATCCGTGCCTCCTTAAACAAGATTTAAAAACTGGGTGAACAGCTTCTGATTTTCGTTAACATACTGCTGCACCTGACGCTTGAGAGCGGGATCGGTGAGCTGATTTGCAGCAAGGTTGCACTGGGTCATGAGAAACTTGGTGTGACCGAGCGCATCTTCAATGTAGAGCAGTTCTTTAGGTGTCATAATGTTACCTCCAATAAAATTTTGTCCGCTAATAGTATTGCCCAAGTGTACACCGTTATGCGAAAATCGAAAAAATATTTCCAAATCAGCCTTTTGGCGGCGCTAACGGTCTTGAATTTGCGCAGATGTTGTGCTATCCTATATGCACAAACAATACAGGGGGTATAGTTATGTTCAGTTCAATAGTTTATACTTCAACTACCGGCTCATGCAAAAAATACGCAGAGCTCCTCTCGGCAAGACTTCACATCCCCGCGCGTCCGCTTGGCAAGGAATATGTTCCTGCCGACACCAAGATCATTTATGTCGGCTGGCTGTTTGCCGGCAAGATAATGGGCTATGACAAGGCTGCCGCAAAGTACGACATCGGCGCGGTCGTCCAGGTCGGAATGAGCCCCGCTTCTGAAAAGAGCGAGTCCGTCGGTCGCAAAAAGAATGCGATAGACCCCAGCGTTCCGCTGTTCACCCGTCAGGGCGGCTTTAATATAAACAAGCTTCCGCTGCCCTTCAAGCTTGTGATGAAGGTGAAGAATAAGGAAATCGCGGCGAGATTCGAGGGCAAGACTAATCTTACCGACGCTCAGAAGGCAACATTTAAGATGGCAAAGACTGGCGTAGGCGAGCCGCCCTGCTGGTGCGTTGACGATATCGTTAAATGGTGCAAGAATAACTAATCAGTATTTCATTTATTGGGAGGGCATTGCCTGACCTTTCATTGAGATAGCTGCCGTGCGGCAATGCCGAGCTGCTTTGAGCTGTGATATCGAGGAGCCCACACCGAGTTATCTGCTTCCCTGCTCGAGGGAGATCGCGCATAACGCACAGCAAAAACCTGTTTCGGAGGCTTTGCCTGACCAGCGCAGACGGTCTGTGGCTCAGCCGGCGAAACAAATAGCGCGCATCGGATGGGCGCGAGCCCTCGGGAACTGAGCACTCCCGAGCAGAGTGCGCTCTGAAAATGCAGAAAACAAGGCGGGAGTTTGGTTGACTCCCGCTTTGCTTTTGCTTATAATTGTGGGGTAAACTGAATTGATGGAGCAGAAAATGAAGATCATTGATGCAAAACTTATAGAAGATACCGTGGCAAGACTGTGCATTGAGGCAAACCTCCGCCTGCCGGAGGATGTCATAAGCGCTATAAATAAGGCTCAGGTCAGCGAAACATGGGAAAATGCCCGCCGCAGCCTTAGTCTGCTGTCGGAAAATGTACGCATCGCGCGTGAAAAAACGCTGCCAGTGTGCCAGGATACCGGTATGGCATGCGTATTTCTTGAGCTCGGTCAGCAGGTGCATATAGAAGGCGACCTCGAAGCGGCGGTGAACGCCGGTGTAAGGCGCGGGTATGAAGAGGGTTACCTCAGAAAAAGCGTTGTGTGCGACCCGCTGCGCCGCGTTAATACCGGCGATAACACCCCCGCTCTCATAAATGTGAACATAACTGCGGGGGATAAGCTGCGCATAACCGTAATGCCCAAGGGCTTCGGAAGCGAGAACATGAGTGCGCTGAAAATGCTCAAGCCAGCCGACGGAGTTGATGGCGTTAAAAAATTCGTGCTTGAAACGGTCGAGCGCGCGGGAGCAAACCCCTGTCCGCCCATAGTGATCGGAGTCGGCATAGGCGGAAGCTTTGATAAGGCCGCATATCTTGCAAAGCACGCGCTGCTCCGCCGCCTTGACGAGCCCAATCCCGATGAATACTATGCCGAGCTTGAGCGCGAGCTCCTTGACAAGATAAATGCTCTGGGCATAGGACCTCAGGGCTTCGGCGGCAAAACCACCGCTCTTGCCGTGACCATTGAAACCATGCCTACCCATGTCGCCGGACTTCCGGTGGCTGTAAATATAAGCTGCCATGCAACGCGCAGGGCAAGCTGCTGCCTGTGAGGTGCGCCGTGGAATATAAGATAACTGCTCCGGTGAACGATGAGGAAATTAAAAAGCTGCGCGCCGGTGACAGCATTTTGCTGTCCGGAACGGTGTACACCGCCCGCGATGCCGCGCACAAGCGCATCTGCGAGGCAATGGACAGGGGAGAGACGCTCCCGTTCGATCTTGCCGGCAGCGCCGTCTACTATGTCGGACCAACTCCCGAGCACGACGGCTGCTGCATCGGTTCCGCCGGTCCTACCACCTCCGGCAGAATGGATGCCTATTCTCCGCACCTGCTCGATAAAGGACTTAAAATAATGATAGGTAAGGGCGACAGAAGCGAGGATGTGATTAACGCTATGGTCAGAAACGGAGCCGTGTACCTCGCCGCGATAGGCGGAGCCGGCGCGCTAATGGCGGCGTCTATAGAAAGCGCCGAGCTCGTCTGCTGGGAGGATCTCGGCTGTGAGGCCGTAAGACGGCTCACGGTGCGAGATATGCCGCTTACGGTCGCCATAGACAGTGAGGGCAACGACCTGTATAAGCTCGGCAGAGCCGAATATCTGAGAGAGGTAAAAGACAATGGATTATGCTGAAAGATCGCTTAAAATGCACTATGAGCTTAAAGGCAAAATAGAAACGGCGGCGCGCACAAAAGCCAACGACCGCGAGTCGCTGAGCCTTGCATACACTCCCGGCGTTGCCGCACCGTGCCTTGAGATACAAAAGGATGTAAACAAGAGCTATGAGCTCACCCGCCGCTGGAATACGGTAGCCGTTGTTACCGACGGCACCGCCGTCCTCGGCCTCGGCGATATAGGACCCGAGGCAGGAATGCCGGTCATGGAGGGCAAATGCCTTCTGTTTAAGGAATTCGGCGGCGTTGACGCGATACCGCTGTGCATCCGCAGCAAGGATGTTGACGAGATAGTGAACACCGTTGCGTTGCTCGCAGGCTCGTTCGGCGGGGTCAATTTGGAGGATATATCCGCGCCCCGCTGCTTTGAGATAGAGCGCAGGCTCAAACAGCGCTGCGATATACCCGTTTTCCACGATGACCAGCACGGCACCGCCGTTATAATGCTCGCAGGGCTCATGAACGCTCTGAAGGTAGTGGGAAAGAGCCTTGAAAATGTCAAGATAGTCACCTCCGGAGCGGGAGCGGCAGGCATAGCCATAATAAAGCTTCTCGTATCGTGCGGAGCGGGAAATGTGATAATGACCGACCGCAGAGGAGCTATCTATTTCGGCAGACCCGATCTGAACCCCGCAAAGCAGGAGATAGCAGCAATGACCAACAATGCCTGCGAAAAGGGGAGCCTTGCCGATGTCATAAGGGGAGCCGATGTGTTTATCGGTGTATCAGCCCCCGGAGTGCTCACACATGAGATGGTGTCTACCATGGCAAAGGACGCGATCGTCTTTGCCTGCGCAAACCCCACGCCAGAGATATTCCCCGATGAAGCGAAAAAGGCGGGAGCCGCCGTCGTCAGCACCGGACGCAGCGATTACCCCAACCAGATAAACAATGTGCTCGCATTCCCCGGGATATTCCGCGGCGCGCTGGATGTGCGCGCATCGGATATAAACGATGCAATGAAAATTGCCGCAGCTCACGCCCTTGCGGGTCTTGTCGGCGATGATGAGCTTTCGCGCGATAACATCCTGCCGCAGGCGTTTGACCCGCGTGTCGGCAAAGCGGTAGCCGAGGCGGTAAGAAAGGCTGCCGTAGAAAGCGGGGCAGCGCGGATATGAAGAAGCGGCTGCTCTGCGCATCTGCGGGCATTATTGCGATAATACTCGTTTTTGCGCTCGTTAGCTTTCTCGTTACGCCGTTTGCAAAAGCCTACAGCGCGCAGCATGTATCCGACTCGAAAAAGCAGATAGCTCTCACATTTGACGACGGTCCCGGCAAGTATACGCAGCAGCTCCTTGACGGACTTCGTGAGCGCAATATAAAGGCCAGCTTCTTCCTCATGGGCAGCAAGGTCGAAAAGCGCCCCGAGCTTGTAAAGCAGATGCATGACGACGGGCATCTTATCGGCTGCCATACATGGTCGCATATAAGCTTTTTTGAGCACTCCATGGATGAGATATATGACGAGATAGACCGCACAAACAGTCTTATCGAGAGCATAACCGGAGAGTATCCCAAGTTCTTGCGCCCACCGTATGGCTATTATACCGGCGCGATGCTCAATCAGATCGACAGCATTGCGATACTGTGGTCGGCATCGCCGCGCGATTGGGTGCATATCGACGAGGAGTATATCTACAACTGGTTTGTAGATAACGCCCGCGACGGCGATATTATCCTGCTGCACGATACTAAGGATGCGACCGTTCCAGCCGTTCTGCGCGCTATTGACACGCTGACCGAGCAGGGCTATGAGTTTGTGCGCGTAGACGAGCTTTTGTGCAGAAACGGGGATATGCTCGCACCCGGACTTGCTTACCGCTTCTGCCCACACGATAGCAGAGCATGGTATATATAAAAAAACAGCTTCCATCGGAAGCTGTTTTTTTTATCAAAAATCGTGGACCTTAACGCGTTTGCCCATCTTTTGAAGGTTCATTGAAAGCTGCTTTAGTATCTGCATTTTGACATTGAAGTTCAGCGGCATTTCGCTGTGCGCCGGATTTGCCGCATGACCGATGAACATATTTATATCGGTCGCGTCCTCGAACAGTATCCTCGCCGCAAGCGAGGCACCGTCTTTTTTGTAGCACCATTTTTCAAAGCTGCGGTTGTCATTTATATAGTCCTTGGAGTATGACAGTATGCGGTCGACCGTGATTATGCCCTCGGTAACAAGATCAATGCCCTCAATGTGCGATATAGGTGGAATGTCCGGATCGGGAGACTCAAAATCCGTGTGCACGGCAGCGTGCAGATATTCCGCCGCGATCTTGGCGGTAGTACCGCCGCACACTATATGCTTGCCTTCCTTGGCAAAGAACAGCGCCATCATTCTGTGGTTATCGCTTATGTTCTCCGGAGGACCGACAGCAATATTAACGGTCTGCCGCTGGCGTATCTTGACCACACAGGCGGTGGCGTCGTCAAAGGGCTTACCGCCGTAGAGCTTGTTTACCTCTTCAAGCAGGAGGTTTGCAAGAACATTCGATGTAAGTCCCGAATCGCTCAGCGGCTCCATGAATTTAACAACGGCATCCCTGTCCCAGTCGGGATTCAGTACGCCGTTATTGCTGGCATACAGCATTCCGTCGCTCAGAGCGACAAAAAGGTCGCCGCTTGCAAGCTCAAGGCTCGAGTGGTATATCGTTTTTTCGCCGATCCTCATCGTGTTGAGCGGAAACTCATAGTGCTCGCCGTTTCTTATCAGTATTACATTCGGGTTTTCGTACTGGATTATATCGGCGTGCGAGTTGTTCTCAAGCCTGATGATCGTAAAGGTCGAAAACGCAGTCTTGCGCTCGGAGCATATCGGCAGTGTGTCCGCTATCGTTTCGACAGCGTCACGAATGTTAAGCCCCGCCGCGAGCATGGTGGATATGATGGTCGAGGTAAGCGTTGATAGAATGCTCGCCTTGACACCGCTACCGAGCCCGTCCGCGAGAACGACAATAGTGGAATTTTCGTTCTCAACGACCTCAACATGGTCGCCGCATAGCTGCTCGCCGTCGTGATTCAGGCTCATGTATGCAATTTCGCTGCAAAGATTATTCTTCTTCAAGGCTCAACGACTCCTTCAGTCTCGTAAGCGCGATCTTTGTCTCCGCTGTAGTCTCGCCGAGCAGGGAGGCTATCTCCTGAACAATGCGCATCTGGTTTTCTATAACATTGTTCGTTATCTCCGCAGTCTGCTGGCTTATGGCCTTGCGGCGCATGGCTTCTTCCTCCTCCTCGGTGACATCGGAGATTATATCAATGAGTATCTTGGAGGAGCGGTCGTATACAATAGTTTGCTCGAAATACTTTTCGTAGTCCGAGAAGTAACCGCGCAGCTTTTTAACGCTTTTTCCGGTTTCGAGGCAGGTGAAAAACGGAGCTGTGTCAAGCACTCTTACAACGCTGTCGCCGAGAATATCCGATTCATGGCTTATGTGCAGCATCTGCATAGCCGTGCGGTTAAGCTGCTGCACCTCGAGATCCTCGTTCACAACGACAACTCCGCTGGGCATATTGTTTAATATTTTATTGCTGAAGCGCTCGGCTCTGTCCATTATAAACGGCAGGCACATGCTGTAGTCGGCTGTGCCGCGGTAAATGGCTATCGCCTTGTCGCGGCAGGTGTCATAGCCGCAGGAGCCGCAGTTGAGCTCGTCGCCCTTGGTGTTCTTGCCGAGCTTGGCGAGAATGCTTCTTATTTCGGTTTCATTGGGCGTTTTTTTACTCAAAGGAGAGCCGATATACTGTGTATACAGTGCCTCCTGCGGCAGCTGCGGGACATCGAAGTCCTCCTTGCCGACATTCCGGAGCACCGAGCATATGTGACGGATGGGGGAGTTAATGTACTTTTCCATTATGGGACCGTCTATGCAGCTTCCGTCGCAAATGGCAAGCTCAATGAAGCACTTGTGGATATTTCCGTTTTTTATATCATTGAGAGCATTCATGCAGTTTTTCGGACCGTTTGTCGCTATGCACTGATAGCCGGTGTCGGGTATGTCCATGCTCTTGAGTATGCCGCCGGTAACGGGGAAGCTCCTTGCCCTGCCGTGGAAGCTTTCGCCGAACTCGGGAGTTATCTCAATATTCGCCGAAATGCGCATCTGGTCAAATTCCTCAAATGTCAGCACAGCGTCAACGGCGGTGCCCTCAAACTCCTGCTTTCTCGCAACGCAGGGACCTATGAAAACGACCTTTGCCTCGGGCATACGGCGCTTAATATCCATGGCATGGGCTATCATTGGAGAAACCACCGGTGCGAGGTACTGGCGAAGCTCGGGAAAATGCTTTTCTATGAGCAAATTCAGCGAAGCGCACGAGGAGGTGATGATAATATCCTGCTCCTGCTCTCTGAGAAGGCGCTCGTATTCGCGCTTTACTATGGTAGCGCCTATGGCGGTCTCCTCGGCGTCGGTAAAGCCGAGCTCCTTTAGCGCACTGCGAACGGAGTTTATGCCGCAGTCGGTCCAGCAGGCGTAAAACGAGGGATCAACGCTGGCGATCACAGGAGCCTTGCCCTGAAGCATAACGCTCACGCGCTCTCTGTCGTCGATTATCTCCTTGGCGTTTTGCGGACACACGACAAAGCACTGACCGCAAAGAATGCATTCATCGCTTATGATGTGCGCCTGGTGTCCGGTAAAGCGGATGGCCTTAACGGGGCATTTTCTTATACATCTGTGGCAGTTTTTGCAGTTTGACTTTTTGAGATTAAGCACACTCGGCATGACAGCCACCTCCTGCTATATTATCTTCACTTTACTTTCTGATTTCGTAGTATATCATAATTACATACTTGCTACAAGGAAAAAACGGGTGTATAATGCATAAAAATGTTTGTTGGTGATGCTGTATGCTGCAGGAAGCGATAATAACAAAGATAAGAGACGATGGGCTGGCTGAGGTCGTTGTCGAGCGTCTCGGCATATGCGGCGGCGACTGCAACGGCTGCAACGAGTGCAAGTACGAGCACCTTATGAAATCGGTCGTGCAAAACCCGATAGGGGCACATCGCGGACAGCACGTAATGATAGAAACGCCGACGAAGGGCGTCGTCAAGGGTGCGCTTGCGATATATGTACTGCCTATAGTTCTGCTCATCGCGGGCTATGCGATAGCAGCGGCGCTGTCGCTGAGCGAAGGCACCTGCATAATAGCTGCGTTCGCCGCGGCAATAGCCGGAGTTATCATAGCCATCGTCATAAGCAAAGCAAAATATAAGGCGGACCCCACGCCTACAAAGATAGTGAGTATCATAGAGAAAGAATGAGAAAATAGGGGGAACGCACCGTTTCGGCGGTGCGTTTTCCATTTGTTCTTACTAAAATCTTTGCTTTTGCGCTGTAGTTGTGATAATATATCAAACTGAGTTATTTTTTACATGGAGAGAAGCATATATGTCAGATATGATAAAGGAGATACAGCGGCGCAGGACCTTCGCCATTATATCGCACCCTGACGCCGGCAAAACAACGCTTACCGAAAAGCTCCTGCTCTACGGCGGAGCGATACAGCTCGCCGGCTCCGTAAAGGGAAAGGCTACGGCGCGCCACGCCGTGTCCGACTGGATGGAGCTCGAAAAGCAGCGCGGAATATCCATAAGCTCCTCGGTAATGCAGTTTGAGTATAACGGCTACTGCATAAATATATTGGACACGCCCGGACACCAGGACTTTTCCGAGGACACCTACCGCACCCTCATGGCAGCCGACAGCGCCGTTATGGTCATTGACGCGGCAAAGGGCATAGAGCCGCAGACCCGCAAGCTTTTTAAGATATGCGCAATGCGGAATATACCCATATTCACATTCATAAACAAGCTCGACCGCGAGGCGAGAAGCCCGTATGACCTCATGGAGGAGCTTGAGCAGGAGTTCGGCATCGGCACATATCCGATAAACTGGCCCATCGGCTGCGGCATAGATTTCAAGGGCGTTTACGACCGCGAAAAACGCGAGATACTCGCTTTCAGTGAGTTCCACCGCGGTCAGGACAAGATAAAAGCCATAGAATGCAGCCTTGACGACACGGAGATGCTCGACGAGCTCATAGGACCCAAGCTTCGCGCCACGCTGTGCGACGATGTAGAGCTGCTTGACGGTGCAGGCTATGAGTTTGACATTGACCTCGTGCGCGAGGGTAAGCTCAGCCCCGTGTTCTTCGGCTCTGCGCTCAACAACTTCGGCATCGAGCCGTTTTTGGAGAGCTTTCTTGATATGACGATGCCGCCTCTGCCGCGCAAAGCCGGCGAAGAGACCGTCGATCCGTTCTGTGACAAGTTCTCGGCATTCGTATTTAAAATTCAAGCCAACATGAACAAGGCTCACCGCGACCGTATCGCATTCATGCGCATCTGCTCCGGCAAATTCGAGCGCGATAAGGAGTACTACCATGTTCAGGGCGGAAAGCCCATACGCCTTGCCCAGCCGCAGCAGCTCATGGCGCAGGAGCGCGCAATAATAAACGAGGCGTATGCCGGCGACATTATAGGCGTTTTTGACCCCGGCATATTCTCCATCGGCGATACGATATGCGACAAGACCATGAAGGTCGAGTTTGAGGGCATACCGACATTTGCGCCCGAGATATTTGCCGGTGTCGAGCGAATAGACACCATGAAGCGCAAGCAGTTTGAAAAGGGCATAATGCAGATAGCGCAGGAGGGCGCCATCCAGATATTCCACGAGCCGTACACCGGCGTTGAGGAGATAATCGTCGGCGTTGTGGGCATACTTCAGCTTGAGGTGCTGGAGTACAGACTCAAGAATGAGTACGGCGTTGATGTCCGACGCCGCAGCATGCCGTATGAGGTCGTGCGCTGGATAGAAAACGAGGATATAAACCCCAACGACCTCAATCTTACGAGCGATACGAAGTGGGTACAGGATTTTAAGGGCAACAATCTTCTGCTGTTTACCTCCGAATGGTGCGTAAACTGGGCGCTGACCAAAAATCCGGATCTCAGACTCCGCGAATTTAACAGAGATTAAAGAGATCAAAAAAGAACCGGCAGTTTGTGCACCGAACCGTAAAAAACGGACAATAGACAAAACACCCCCTATGTAGGAAAATAGAAGCACTACATAGGGGGTAATTATTTATGTCAAGAAAATACGAGAAAGTACAGGAATTGCTGCCGGAGGTGCAGCGACTGAATGCAGAGGGCTACATCTATTTCTACAACAACCAGCGCATTCAAACAAAAACAAAACTGACACCGCTGGAATTGC